>NZ_JBJJBV010000122.1:0-35869 GCF_045446735.1 Nocardiopsis protaetiae | reverse complement strand
GCCGGTGGTCTTACAGGGGGATGCCGACGATGTCCTCGGGCCGTACGGGGG
The DNA here is from genome assembly GCF_045446735.1 of Nocardiopsis protaetiae. NCBI lineage: Bacteria > Bacillati > Actinomycetota > Actinomycetes > Streptosporangiales > Nocardiopsidaceae > Nocardiopsis > Nocardiopsis protaetiae. Next base: position 35,818 of record NZ_JBJJBV010000122.1, on the reverse strand, counting down.
CGTGGGTCAGGGCCTTGCCGGTGGCGGCGCGGACTGCGGCCACGACGGCGGGCGTGGAGGACAGGGTGGGCGGTTCCCCGGCGCCGCGGACGCCGTAGGGCGAGTGCGGGTCGGGGTGTTCGAGGACCTCGATGCGCATGGGCGGGGTGTCGAGGATGGTGGGGATGAGGTAGTCGGTGAAGGACGGGTTGCGGATCTGTCCGTCGCCGACCTGGATCTCCTCCATGAGGGCCAGGCCCAGGCCCTGGGTGGAGCCGCCCTGGATCTGGCCGATGAGCTGGAGGGGGTGCATGATCTTGCCGACGTCCTGGACGGCGTCCAGGGCGATGACCTTGACCAGGCCGAGTTCGATGTCGACGTCGACGACGGCGCGGTGGACGCACATGCCGAACTGGGTGTGGGAGGAACCCTGTCCCAGGGTGGGGTCGAGCATCTCGGTGGGGCGGTGGTGGTATTCGCGGGTCTGTTCGACGACGGTGCCGTCGGCGAGCAGGTCGGTGAGCGCGACCAGGGCGCCCAGGGTGCGGGAGACGAGCTTGCCGCCGGTGAGGGTGAGGTCCTCGTCGTCGAGGGACGCGGGGACGTGGCCGCGTTCGCGGGCCAGGGTGTAGAGCTCCTCGCGCACGGCCAGGCAGGCGGTGCGCACGGCGCCGCCGGTCATGTAGGTCTGGCGGGAGGCGGAGGAGGACCCGGCCGAGCCGACGCTGGTGTCGGAGGGTGCGATGACGACCTTCTCCACGCCCAGTTCGCTGCGGGCGATCTGGCCCTTGATGGTGACCAGGCCCTGGCCGACCTCGGCGGCGGCGGTGTGGACGAGGGCGACGGGTTCGCCGTTGACGACCTCCAGGCGCACGCGGGCGGTGGAGTAGTCGTCGAAGCCCTCGGAGAAGCAGAGGTTCTTGAGGCCGACGCCGTAGCCGACGCCGCGGACGACGCCTTCGCCGTGGGTGGTGCCGGCGACGCCGCCGGGCAGGGTGCGCAGGTCGGCGGGGTCGGGCAGGTCCTGGCGGGCGGGCGGCATGGGCAGGGCCTTGGCGCGGGCGAGCATCTCGGCCATGGGCAGGGGCATGTCGATCTCTTGGCCGGTGATGATGCGCGAGCCCTGGCCCATGGAGTTCTTGATGCGCAGGTCGACGGGGTGCATGCCCAGTTCGTGGGCGAGGCGGTCCATCTGGGACTCGTAGGCGAAGCAGGCCTGGACGGCGCCGAAGCCGCGCATGGCGCCGCAGGGCGGGTTGTTGGTGTAGACGCCGTAGGCGTCGACGCGGGCGTGGGGGATCTCGTAGGGGCCCAGGCCCAGGGAGGAGGCGACGCCGACGACGGCCGGGGTGGCGGAGGCGTAGGCGCCGCCGTCGACGATGACCTCGGCGGTGGCGTAGAGGAGGGTGCCGTCGGCCAGGGCGCCGTGTTCGTAGCGCATCTTGGCGGGGTGGCGGTGGACGTGCCCGTAGAAGGACTCTTCGCGGTTGTAGACGATCTTGACGGGCTTGCCGGTGTGCAGGGCGAGCATGCAGGCGTGGATCTGCATGGACAGGTCCTCGCGGGCGCCGAAGGCGCCGCCGACGCCGGCCAGGGTGACGCGGACCTTATCCTCGGGCAGGCCGAGGGCGGGGGCGATCTGGCGCTGGTCGACGTGGATCCACTGGGTGGCGACGTAGAGGTCGACGCCGCCGTCCTCGGCGGGGACGGCCATGCCGGATTCGGGGCCGAGGAAGGCCTGGTCCTGCATGCCGACCTCGTACTCGTCGGCGACGATGACGTCGGCGCGGGCGCGCAGGGCCTGAAGGGCGGCGTCGGGGTCGCCCCCGGTGAAGTCGCCGGTGCGGATGGGCTGGTGGCGCAGGCGGTTGCCGAGCTGGTTGTACTCGGGGTGGTCGGGGATGGTGCCGGGTTCGTGGACCAGGGGGCAGTGGGGGTCCAGGGCGGCGCGGCGCGGGTCGGTGATGGGTTCCAGGACCCGGTAGTCGACGCGGATGCGCTCCATGGCGCGGCGGGCGGTCTCGGGGTGGTCGGCGGCGACGATGGCGACGGGTTCGCCCTTGTAGCGGACCTTGCCGTAGGCCAGGACGGGCTGGTCCTCGAATTCGAGGCCGTAGCGCTTCTGGCCGGGGATGTCCTCGTGGGTGAGGACGGCCTCGACGCCGGGGACCTTGAGGGCCTCGGTGATGTCGATGGCGAGGATCTCGGCGTGGGGGTGGGGGCTGCGCAGGGTGGCGCCCCAGAGCATGTCCTCCATCCACATGTCGGAGGAGTAGGCGAATTCGCCGGTGACCTTGAGGGTGCCGTCGGGGCGCAGCGGGCTGGCGCCGATGCCGTCCTTGGTGGTGCTGGTGAGGTCGGTGACGGTGGTCGCTGTCATCAGCGGTTCGCCTCCTGGGTGAGTCGCGCGTGGGCGTTGCGGCCGCGGGCGGCGGCGGCCTCGCGGGTGACGGTGGTGAGTTCCCCGCCGGTGACGACGGGGCGGGCGCCGACCCACAGGTGGGACAGCGGCGGGGTGGGGCCGAAGACGGCGGCGATGACGGGGTCGGCGATGACGTCGTATCCGAAGCCGTCGACGCGCCACAGGGCGATGTCGGCGAGTTTGCCGACGGTGAGGGAGCCGAGTTCGTTGTCGCGGCCCAGGACGCGGGCGCCGCCGAGGGTGGCCATGTGCAGGGCCTGGCGGGCGGTGAGGGCCTGGGGGCCCTTGCGGGCGCGGGCCATGAGCAGGGCCTGGTGCATCTCCCCGGCCAGGGGGGTGAGCTCGCTGGAGGCGGGGCCGTCCACGCCCAGGCCGACGGGGACGCCGGCGGCGAGGAGTTCGGTGGTGCGGCAGATGCCGGCGCCCAGGCGGGCGTTGGAGGTGGGGCAGTGGGCGATGCCGGTGCCGGTGGCGGCGATGCGGGCGATGGCGTCGTCGGAGAGGTGGACGGCGTGGGCGAACCAGACGTCGGAGCCGAGCCAGCCGAGTTTCTCGGCGTATTCGACGGGGGTGCAGCCGAACTCGGCCTGGCACTGGTCTTCCTCGTCGAGGGTCTCGGCGAGGTGGGTGTGCAGGCGGACGCCCTTGTCGCGGGCCAGGTGCGCGGCCTGGACCATGAGGTCGCGGCTGACGGAGAAGGGCGAGCAGGGGGCGACGGCGATGCGGGTCATGGACCCGGGTGAGGCGTCGTGGTGGGTGTCGATGGCGTCGGCGGTGCCCTGAAGGGCTCCGTCGAGGGTCTCCACGACGCTGTCCGGGGGCAGGCCGCCCTGGCTGTGGCCGCGGTCCATGGAGCCGCGGGCCAGGTCCAGGCGCACCCCCACCCCGAGGGCGGCCTCGACCTGGGCGGCGACGATGTCGCCGCGCCCGGCGGGGTGGATGTAGTGGTGGTCGGAGGCGGTGGTACAGCCGGACAGGGCCAGGTGGGCGAGTCCGGCGGTGGTGGTGTCGGAGACGACCTGGGCGTCGAGGCGGTGCCAGATCTCGTAGGAGCCGACGAGCCATTCGAAGAGGGTGCCGTCGGTGAACAGGCCCTGGGTGGCCCACTGGTAGAGGTGGTTGTGGGTGTTGACCAGGCCGGGGGTGGCCAGGTGGCCGCGGCCGTCGACGCGGGTGGCGCCGTCGGGGACCAGGTGTGCGGGTGCGGGTCCGTCGCCGACGGCGGTGATGACGCCGTCGCGGGCGATGATGTGCCCGTTCGGGTGTTCGGCGCCGTCGACGGTGGCGATGTGCGCGCCTTCGATGACGAGGGAGCGGTGGTCGGTCATGCGGGGCTCCCGGCGGTGTCGGTGTCGGCGCGGCGGGAGGCGGCCAGGCGGACGGCGTCGAGGATCTTCTCGTAGCCGGTGCAGCGGCAGAGGTTGCCGGCGAGGGCTTCGCGGATCTCGGGGTCGGTGGGTGCGGGCCGCCCGGCGTCGACGGTGCGGTTGAGCAGGTCGTCGGTCTGGACGAGCAGGCCGGGGGTGCAGAAGCCGCACTGGACGGCTCCGGCGTCCAGGAAGGCCTGCTGCACGCTGTTCAGGGGGCGGTCGCCGCCCTTGCCGGGGCCGTCGGCGAGGCCTTCGACGGTGCGGACGTTGCGGCCTTCGGCCTGGCCGGCGGCGACCATGCAGGAGCAGACGGTGACGTCGTCGAGGTAGACGGTGCAGGAGCCGCATTCGCCCTGTTCGCAGGCGTTCTTGCTGCCGGGCAGGCCCAGGCGCTCGCGCAGGACGTACAGGAGGCTCTCGCCGGGCCAGACGTCGTCGGCGGTGACGTCCTGGCCGTTGACGTTGATGTTCACGCGCATGGGGCGGCTTCCTTGCGGTAGTCGGTGATGGACCAGGTGAGGGTGCGGCGTGCCATGACGGACAGGGCGTGGCGCCGGTAGGCGGCGCTGCCGCGCTGGTCGTCGATGGGGCGTGCGGCGGCGGCGACGAGTTCGCCGAAGCGGCGGACGGTGGGCTCGGGCAGGGGCCCGGGGGTGTCCCAGTCGATCTCGGCGGCGAGGAAGTCCTCGGCGGCCTCGGCGCGCAGCGGGGTGGGTCCGGCGGAGCCGATGCCGGTGCCGACGGTGCGTTCGTCGGTGTTCAGGGCCAGCGCGAAGGAGGTGACGGCGATGACCATGGCGTTGCGGGTGCCGATCTTGGCGAAGTGCTGGGGCCCGGTGGGTGCGGGGAGCAGGACCGCGGTGATGAGCTCGTCGTCCTGGCGCGCGGTGGTGCGGAACGAGAGGAAGTAGTCGCGGGCTCTGACGCGGCGGGTGCCCCGGGTGGAGGCGAGTTCGACGGTGGCGTCGGTGGCCAGCAGCGGCGGGAGGGCGTCCCCCGCGGGGGAGGCGCCGCCGAGGTTGCCTCCGACGGTGCCGCGGTTGCGGATCTGCGGGGAGGCGACCGTGCGGGAGGCTTTGGCCAGGCCGGGTGCCAGGGTCGGCAGCTCGGCGATGATGCGGCTGTAGGGGACTCCGGCGCCCAGGCGCGTGTGGCCGTCGCCGGTGGTCTCCCAGCGGGTGAGTTCGGCGACTCGGGTGAGGTCGAGCAGGATCTCGGGCCGGCGCTTGTCGAAGTTGAGTTCGACCATGACGTCGGTGCCGCCGGTGATCGGGACGGCGTCGGGGTGCTCGGCCTTGGCCTCAAGCGCCTCCTGCAAGGTGGAGGGGCTCAGGAATCGCATGTGTGAAGGTCCTCGCGTTGACTTGACTCGTGGGTTGTGTGAAGTACACCACTGGGGTGTCGTCGGTTCCAGGCGGCGATGACATGAAGTGATGGCGGAACGAACGGTTATCGTTGGTCGTTTCCTACAAGTGGTGTCCGTGGGAGCGTTCGTACTTCCCCACCACTCAAGTCCCGTAAGGTCTCGGGGACCATCATCGACACACGGACTCAAGAGGGACGTTCATGCGTCTTGGCGATTTGATCGCGGTCGACCGGCTGCACCTGCGCTTCCTGGTGGGGGCGGAGCGGGCCGACCGCGAGGTGGGGTGGGCCTACACCACCGACCTGTTGGAGCCCGCGCGCTACCTGCGCGGGGGCGAGCTGGTGCTCACCGGGATGATGTGGCGTGAGGCGGCCGAGGACTCGGACCGGTTCGTGGCGTCGGTGGAGTCGGCCGGTGCGGTGGCGATCGGTGCGGGGACGGCGCTGGGGTCGGTGCCCGAGGACCTGGTGGAGTCGTGCCGGCGGCGGGGGATGCCGCTGGTGGAGGTTCCGCCGGAGACGTCGTTCGGTGCGGTGACGGAAGAGGTGCTGGGGTCGCACACCCGGCGCCGGTTCGCGGGGCTGGCGCGGCACCGGGACCGGTTGCGCCAGGCGGTGGCCGAGGTGGCCGCGGGCGCGGATTTCGCCGAGGTGTTCGCGCGGGCGTCGGCGCAGGTCGGGGTGCGCGCTTGGGTGGTCTCGCCGACGGGCCGGCTGGTGGCCGGGGACGGCGGGGGGCTGGGCGCGGCCGAACGGGAGTGGTTGGCGGCGCGCGCCCTGACGTGGCCGCTGCTGCCGCACACCACCCGGGTGGCGGGCGGCGGCGAGGCGGTGGTGACGGTGCGGGAGGTGGCCACGTCGCGCTCGCACCCGCTGTCGCGGTGGCTGCTGGTGTGCGCCGGCGACGAGGCGGTGTGGTCGGAGGAGGAGCGCGAGACGGTCGCGGAGCTGGCGTCGGTGGCGGTGCTGGCCCGGGGGCGGGAGGAGGACCGGTGGGGCACCGAGGCCCGGCACCTGGAGGGGGTGGCGCGGCTGCTGGCGGCGCAGCGGTTCGACGAGGTGGCGGCGCTGCTGGGGGGCACCCCGCAGGGCGGCGGCGAGGACCACGTGGTGATCAGCGCCGTGATGCTGCCCGCGCCGCGTTCGGGTGAGCTGACCCGGCACGTGGTGGCCGAGCTGGTGGCGGACCTGCCCGGTGCGGTGGTGACCGGTGACGGCGACGGGGACACGCTGGCGCTGGTCCCGGTGCCGGCGGGGGGTGACGCCCGGGAGGCGGCCGAGCGGGTGCGCACGGTGCTGGTGGCCGGGGCGCGGGTGCTGGAGGGCGGGCTGCTGGACCACCGGTTGGCGCTGGGGTCGTCCTCGGCGGCCCGCGGGGTGCCGGAGCTGCGGGGCGCGGCGGTGGAGGCCCGGCACGCGCGGCGGCTGGCGGAGCTGCGGGGCGGCCGGTGGCGGGTGATCGCGGGGGCGGAGATCGACTCCCACGAGCTGCTGCTGGCGTCGGTGCCCGAGGAGGTGCAGAGCTCCTACCGGGAGCGGCTGCTGGGTCCGCTGGTGGCCTACGACCGGGACCACCGGTCGGAGCTGGTGGAGACGCTGGAGCGGTTCTTGGAGCATTCGGGGTCGTGGCAGCGGTGTGCGGCGGCGATGCACGTCCACGTGAACACGCTGCGGTACCGGATCGGCCGGGTGGAGGAGCTGACCGGCCGGGACCTGAGCAACCTGGAGCACCGGGTGGACCTGTTCCTGGCGCTGAAGCTGCGCGACTGACCCGACCCGGCCGGGCCGTGTCGGTGGGGCGCGGTAGGGTGCGCGCCCATGGGCACTGGTGTTTCTCGGGAGTCGTTGCGGGGCGCGGATCTGGCGGGGGCCGATCTGCGGGAGGAGTGGGGGAGCGCGGGGGGTGCGCCCCGGGAGCTGGTGGGGTGCGATCTGTCGGAGGCGGATCTGCGCGGGGTGGACCTGGTCGAGGCGGTGCTGCGGGACTGCCGGCTGGACGGGGCGCGCCTGGACGGCGCGGAGCTGGAGGGGGCGCACTTCGTCGGCGGGGGTGCGGCCGGTGCGACGTTCGGCGGGGCCGAGTGCACCGAGGCGCGGTTCGAGCGGGTGGACCTGGCCAACACCCGCTGGCAGGGGGCGCTGCTGACCGACACGGTGTTCTCCGGGTGCCGGATGACCGGGGCGGGGCTGACGTCGCTGCGCGGGGTGGGGTACACGTTCGACCACTGCAACCTGATGCTGGCCCGGTGCAAGGGCATCGACCTGCGCGGGCGGGTGCTGGAGGGGCTGCGGCTGGACGAGGCCGACCTGGCGGCGGCGGACCTGCGCGAGACGGTGTGGGTGGAGTCGCGGCTGCGCGGCGCCTCGCTCATCGGGGCGAGGCTGGCGGGGGCGGACCTGCGCGGCGCCGACCTGGGGGAGCTCACCGTGGAGCAGGCGCAGTACCTGCGCGGGGCGATGATCGGCCCCGCGCAGGCACGGCTGCTGCTGGGTGCGCTGGGGATCACCCTCGCCGACTGAGCGTCCGGGCCAGGGACCGCGGCGGGCGGCCGAGCACCTCCTCCACGCCGGTGGACAGGTGGGACTCGCGGCCGCGCGCCAGCGGTCCCAGGACGTCGGCCCAGATCAGGGCGACCTCCTCGGGGACCCCGGCGGCGACCCGTTCGGCGACGAACTCCTCCTCGGTGACGGGGGTGTGGGTCACGGGCGTGCCGGCGGAGGTGAAGGCCTCGGCGACCTCCCCCAGGGTGAGCGGGCGGGGGCCGGACAGCTCGTAGGTGCGGCCCTGGTGGCCGTCGCCGGTGAGCGCGGCGACGGCGACCTCGGCGATGTCGTCGGTGTCGACGTAGGGGCAGGCGGCGTCGCGGACGGGCAGCCGCAGGTCCCCGGCCTCCACCAGTGGCGCGAAGAGGCCCTCGGTGAAGTTCTGGGTGAACCAGGTGGGGCGCACCACGGTCCACTCCAGGCCGCTGTCGGCCAGGGCCTTCTCGCCCTGCATGTGGCCGTTGTCGAGGTTGGGGCGGTCGGCGTAGTAGTCGGGGTCGTCGTTGCCGCGGGCCGAGAGCAGGACCAGGCGCTCCAGGCCGTGGGCGCGGGCGGCGTCGATGAGGCCGGGGGTGCGCGGGTCGGCGTCGTTGGGGACGACGTAGGCGGTGCGCACCCCGTCCAGGGCGGTGTCCCAGGTGGTGGGGTCGGACCAGTCGAAGCGGTGGGGCGAGTTGCGCGAGGCGACGCGTACGGCGCGGCCCTGTTCGGTGAGCAGGCGGGCGACGCGGCGACCGGTGGTGCCGGTGCCGCCGATGACCAGGATGGGGTCGTTGTTCGTCATGGCTTGAGTCCATCACCCGCGGTTGAGACGATCCATGGGTACAACGCTCATGGTCATGTGTGATCGTCTACGGTGGGGGGATGGACGCACTTTCCGATCTGCTGGACGGGGTCCGGGCCCGCGGGGCCCTGTTCAGCCGGTCCATCCTGGAACCGCCCTGGTCGGTCTGCTTCGACGACTTCATGCCGTTGACGCTGATCACCATGGTGCGCGGCCGCTCCTGGGTCGTTCCCGAGAAGGGTGAGCCCCTGCCGTTGGCGGTCGGCGATATCGCGGTGCTGCGCGGACCCGCCGTGCACACCGTCGCCAGCCCGCCCGACGCGGCCACCACCTGCACCGTCCTGTCGGAACAGGTGTGCCTGGGCGCGGACGGCACGGCCCTGAACGAGGACATCGTGCTGGGGGTGCGCACCTACGGCCACTCCCTGGACGCCCCCGACCTGATGCTCAGCGGTGGGTTCGAGGTCGGCGGCGAGGTGGGGCGGCGGCTGCTGTCGGCGCTGCCCGAGGTGCTGGTGGTGCCCGCCGGCGCCTGCCACGACCCGCTCACGCGGATCATCGGCAACGAGATGGGCCTCCAGGCGCCTGGGCAGCAGGTGGTGCTGGACCGACTGCTGGACCTGGCGCTGGTGGCGGCGCTGCGGGCCTGGTTCGACCGGCCCGAGGCCGACCCGCCCGCCTGGTACACGGCGCTGGGCGACCCGGTGGTGGGCGCCGCGCTGCGGGCGGTGCACAACCGGCCCGACACGGCGTGGACGGTGGCGGAGCTGGCGCGGGTGTGCGGGGTGTCGCGGGCCACGCTGGCCCGGGACTTCACGGCGCTGGTGGGGGTGCCGCCGATGGCGTACCTGGCCGAGTGGCGGATGACGCTGGCCGCGGACCTGCTGCGGAACACGCAGGAGACGGTGGGGGCGATCGCCCGCCGGGTGGGGTACGCCGACGCGTTCGCGTTCAGTGCGGCGTTCAAGCGGGTGCGCGGGGTGTCGCCGAGCGAGCACCGCCGGGGCGGGCCGCCGGCCGGGCCGTCGTCAGTCGGGCAGGTGGAGGCGGCGCACGTGTAGGGCCACCTGGAGGCGCAGCCGCCCCGGGACGGTGCGCACGCTCCAGCCCAGGAGGCGTTCGACGCGCTCCAGGCCCTGCTGGGCGGTGGAGTGGTGCAGGCCCAGGGCGGTGGCGGCCGCGCGCACGCTGGGCGCGGCCGCCACGGCGTCGGCCAGGGCGATCAGGGCGGTGGAGGTGCGGGCGACCCGGTCCAGGGCGGCCACGTCGCGCGGGGGCGCGTCGCCCGGGGCGACGGTGTCGGCCAGGGGCAGCAGGGCGCCCAGGTGTTCGGCGCGGACCAGGCGGGGGCCGGGGTCGGCGCCTTCGCCGCGGGCGGTGAAGCGCAGGGCGCGGCGGGCGTCGGCCAGGGAGGCGGGCAGGTCGGCGATCGGCATGGCAGGGCCCAGTCCGGCGCGGTCGGTGCCGGGGTCCTCGCCGGGGGCGAGCAGGCGCACCGGGCCGCGGTGGGGTGCCAGGGCGGCCCGGCGGGCGGTGGGCCCCAGCCCGGCGCGGTGCGCGGCGGCCAGGCGTTCGTCCTCGCCGCGGCCGGGGTCGGTGAGCAGGGCGGCCAGCGGCGGGGCGGGGGCCGGGGAGCGCTCCAGGTGGTCGCAGACGGCGACCGCGGCGCGTTCCAGCACCATGTCCAGGACCGGCCCGGTCGGGGCGGGGGTCTCCAGCCACAGCAGGGCGGTGCCCGCGGCGGTGGCGGTGGGCCAGGCCGGGTCCGGGGGCGGCAGCGGGGTGCGGGTGAGGCGGCCGTCGGGCAGGGCGCGCAGGGACAGGGCGCGGGCCGGGTCGGTGAGGGCGGCCGGGTGGCCGGACAGGGCGGCCGCACCGCGCACCAGGGGTTCCAGGCCGGTGCCGTGCAGGCGGTCGAAGTAGGTGATGACCTTGACGGCGTCCCCGGCCTGGGGGTCCAGCGCGCTGATGCGGCCCAGTAGCTCCCTCATGGGACCAGTGTGCCCGGTGTCACACGCCCAGGGTGCGGCGCAGCCAGGGCAGGCGTGCGGCGATGGCCTGGCGGGAGACGGCCGCGTGCGGGGCGAAGGAGTCGAAGCCGTGGAAGCCGCCGGGCCAGACGTGCAGTTCGGCGACGCCGCCGGCCTGCCAGATGCGGGTGGCGTAGTCGACGACCTCGTCGCGGAAGGTCTCGGCCGAGCCCACGTCCAGGAACGCCGGGGGCAACCCCGACAGGTCGGTGGCGCGGGCGGGGGCGGCGTAGGGGGACACGTCGTCCGTGCCCGCGGCGCCGTCGAGCAGGGCGTTCCAGCCGGTGTCGTTGGAGGTGCGGTCCCACACGCCCAGGCCCGCCATCTGGTGGGCGGAGACGGTGTCGTTGCGGTCGTCGAGCATCGGGTAGACGAGCAGCTGGGCGGCCAGGTCCGGGCCGCCGCGGTCGCGGGCGAGCAGGGCGGTGGCGGCGGCCAGGCCGCCGCCGGCGCTGGCCCCGCCCACCACGACGCGGGAGGGGTCCAGGCCCAGGGCCCCGGCGTCCTTGACCAGGTGGACGAGTCCCGCGTAGGCGTCCTCGACGGGGGTGGGGTGGGGGTGCTCGGGGGCGAGCCGGTAGCCGATGGAGGCCACCGCCAGGCCCAGCTCGCGGGCGGTGGCGAGCAGGTCGGGGATCTCGGGGCCGCGGTGGGTGCCCAGGATCATGCCGCCGCCGTGGATCCAGTAGAGCAGCCCGGCGGGCGCCGCGGTCCGGGTGGGGCGCCACAACAGCAGGGGGACGTCGGCGCCGTCGTGGCCGTGGACGGTGAGCTCGTGCTCGGTGAAGTCGCCGCCGTGGGTGAAGTCGCCCTCGAACGTCACCCCCTGGCGGGCGGCGCGGATGCCGTCGATGAGGTCGGGGGTGATGGAGGGGGTGATCTGCTCGTTGATCAGGGCCAGGGCGGCGGTGAGCTCGGGGTCGAAGGGCGGCGGAGGGGGCGTGCTCAAGGGAGGTCTCCCGTCGTTTCCGGTACGCGGGTCCTCATTGTGGCGGTGCCGCCGGGCGGGGCGGTAGCGGCGGGCGGCGGGGTGGTGCCCGCCACGTGGCGGGGTCGGCGGTCCGGCCGCCGGGCGGGGCGCCGCCGGGGGCGCTCAGGCCTTGTCGGGGCGGGGGCGGCCGCGGCGGGAGAGGGCGTCGACCATGCCCGACAGGGCGGGCTTGGGCCGGTAGGCGGTGTCGAAGGGCAGGGCGGCGTCGGTGCCGGGGAACCACTCGGGGATCCAGGAGTGGGCGTCGGTGACGCCCCAGACGGTCACGTTGACGCAGCCGTCGACCTCCACGCAGGCGGCCAGGACGTCGCGGTACTCGCGGCGCTGTTCGCGCAGGTCCTCGTCGGTGACGGGTTCGGGGATGCGCACGTCCAGTTCGGTGACGGCGACCTCCAGGCCCAGGTCGGTGTAGCGGCGCATCTGGTCGGCGAGGTCCTCGGAGACGTTGCCGTGCACGAAGTGGGACTGGAAGCCGATGCCGTGCACCGGGACGTTGCGCTCGACCAGGTCCGAGACCAGGTCGTAGAGGGCGTCGGCCTTGGGCCCGGCGCTCTCGATGCCGAACTCGTTGATGTAGAGCTTGGCGTCGGGGTCGGCGGCGTGGGCGCTGTAGAGGGTCTGGGCGATGTAGTCCGGGCCCAGGACCTCGTACCAGAGGTTGCGGCGCATGTCCGGGCTGCCGTCCTCCAGGGGTTCGTTGATGACGTCCCAGGCGGAGATCCGGCCGCGGTAGCGCTCCATGACGGTGGTGACGTGCTCGTGGACGACCCCGCTCAGGCTCTCGGCGTCCCAGTCGCCGTGGGCGAGCCAGGAGGGCTGCTGGTTGTGCCAGAGCATGGTGTGGCCGCGCACGTTGAGGTCGCGCGAGGTGGCGAAGTCGACGACGGCGTCGGGGCCGCTCCAGTCGTACTCGCCGCGCTCGGGCTGGACGTGCTCCCACTTCATGGTGTTCTCGGCGGTGACCGAGGTGTAGTGGTCCTCGACGACGCCGCGGTAGCGGCGGTCGTGGGTGAGGGGGTTGACCGCGACCGCGACGCCCAGGTCGATGCCCTGGGCGCGGGCGAGTCCGGGCAGGAGGTGCCCCTCCTGCTCGGGTTCGGGCAGGACGGCGACGAGGATGCCGGTGACCGTGAGGATGACGGTGCACAGGGCTGCCGCGGTCAAGAGCACCCCCTTTCCGTTGACGGGCGCGGACCTGCCGTGCTCGGTGGTGCGGTGCGCGGTCACCCCTCACCCCTTTTCCGTGGTGACGGGGAAGGTGGCCAGGCCGCGCAGGGTCGTGGTGGGTCGGTGGACCGGCCGTCCGGCGGGGCGCAGGTGCGGTGCCCGTGCGGCCAGGGCGCGCAGGGCGATGCGCCCTTCGAGCCGGGCCAGCGGTGCCCCCAGGCAGTAGTGGATGCCGCCGGAGAAGGCGAGGTGGTCGGATGCGTCGGTGCGGGTGATGTCGAACCGGTCGGGATCGGTGAAGCGGTCGGGATCGCGTCCCGCGGACGCGATGGAACACAGGATGTAACTGTCCCGTTGCAGCTCGTGTCCCATTATGGACGTGTCCTCGTGGACCCAGCGGGATGTCATCTGCACCGGCGGGTCGTAGCGCAGCACCTCCTCGACCGCGCCCTCGGCCAGGTCCGGGTCGGCGGTGAGCCGGTCCCACTGGTCGCGGTTGCGCAGCAGCGCGGCGGTGCCGTTGCCGATGAGGTTGACGGTGGTCTCGAACCCGGCGACGAGCAGCAGGCGGCACATCGCCGCCATCTCCTGCGGGGTGAGCCTCCCCTCGTCGGTGGCGGCGGTCAGGGTGGAGATGACGTCCTCGCGCGGGTCGGCCCGGCGCAGCCGCATCAGCTGGTCGAACAGGACGTTCAGGCGGTCCGAGGCGTCCTGGACGCGGCGCAGGTGGCGGGCCGAGCGGGTGCCGTCCAGGGAGGAGCCGATGGCCGCGCCGATCTCCACGAACGCGGCGTGGTCGTCGTCGGGGATGCCCAGCAGCCGGGTGATGACCGCGATGGGCAGCGGCTGGGCGAAGTCGGCCATGAGGTCGAAGCGCCCCTTGGCCAGGGCCCTGTCCAGCAGGTCGTGGGTGATCTTCTCGATCTCGACCGCGTACCGCTCCATCAGGCGCGGGGCGAACGCGGGCCGGGCCAGGGCGCGCAGCCGGCCGTGCTCGGGCGGGTTGCGGGTGAGGAAGGACAGGTCGAGCAGCTCCAGCTCGACGGGCACGGTGTCGGGGTTGGCCGGGCGCACCCCCAGGGACCGGTCGCGCAGGACCTGCTGGACCAGGGCGTGGGTGGTGGCGGTGTGGAATCCGAAGCGGCTGCGGACGAGGTCGCCCTGGGCCCGCAGGCGCCGGTGGGTGGGGTAGGGGTTGGCGCGCCAGGGGTGGTGCAGCAGGCGGGAGGCGTGGTCCCCCCGCTGGGCGGCCGTCCAGGTGATCGCCTGGAACGTGCGCAGGCGCAGATCGGTCCTCAGGGAGTTCAGGACCTGCATGGGGCGACTCCTCTCGACGCTACGACCCTAGGCGCGCCGGGGCCGGGGGTGCGGCGGGGGCGCGGGAAGTTGGCCGATGCAGGCCAGGGGGGAACTTCACGGGGCGGTGGGGCGTTGTCGGCGCACCGCGCGCCGGGTGAACCGTCGGGGTGGTGCGGTGCGTCCAATGAGTTGAAGCGCCGCGGGCCCGTCGGGCCCGTCGGGTTGGCTACGATCGCTGGGGTCTGGTGCACGTGAGGTGCACGAGGCGTGATCAGACTCGGCGAATGCGGAAGGACTGAGGACGTTGGGTCCCCTTGAGAGCACCGATCCCGATCGCATCGGCCGGTACCGGCTGATCGCACGCCTGGGGGCGGGCGGTATGGGCCAGGTGTTCTTGGGCCGGTCCGCGGGCGGGCGCGCGGTGGCGATCAAGCGGATCCACCCGCACATGGCCACCGACGCCGCGTTCCGGGAGCGGTTCGCCCGGGAGGTGAACGCCGCCCGCCAGGTGAGCGGCGCGTTCACGGCGCCGGTGATCGACGCCGGGCCCGAGGACGAGGTGCCGTGGCTGGTCACCTCCTACGTCCCCTCGCTGCCGCTGGACGACGCGGTCGTGGCCCACGGGCCGCTGCCGGAGGCGACGGTGCGGGTGCTGGCGGCCGGGTTGGCCGAGGCCCTGACGGAGATCCACCGGGTGGGGCTGATCCACCGCGACCTCAAGCCCGGCAACGTGCTGCTGGCCGAGGACGGGCCGCGGGTGATCGACTTCGGGATCGCGCGGGCCACGGACGGGACGGCGGCGACGCAGTCGGTCATCGGCACGCCCGGGTTCATGAGCCCGGAGCAGGTGCAGGGCGAGACGCTGACCCCGGCCAGCGACCTGTTCGCCTACGGCGCGGTGCTGGCGTACGCGGCGGGGGGCACCGGGCCCTTCGGCGAGGGGTCGATGCCGACGATGGTCATGCGGATCATCAGCCGGGAGCCGGACCTGTCGCGGGTGCCCGAGTCGCTGCGGCACCTGGTGTCGGCCTGCCTGAGCAAGGACGTGCGGGGCCGCCCCACGCCGGGCGAGATCCTGGACTACCTGGGCGAGGTGCCGCCGGGGGCCACGTGGCTGCCGCCCGCGGTGATGGCGGGCGTGCAGGAGCAGGTGGCGACGGTGAACCGGGCGCTGGCCTCGGCCGAGCCGACCGGCACCCACGGGCGCGGCGAGGGCGCCGCGGACCCCACCCGGGTGTGGGGCGCGGCGGCGGCCGGGGGCGCGGCCGGCGCGGTGGCCGGCGGCGCCGCGGGTGCGGCGGCCGGGGCGTGGGGCGAGGACCAGGCGACCCGGGTGACGCCGCCGGCGGCCCAGGACCAGGGGGCGACCTCGGTGCTGGGGCAGGGGCAGGCGCCCGGGCAGGGGTACGCGCCCACGCAGCAGTACGGTGCCGTGCAGCCGCAGCAGCAGGGGTACGGCGCGACGCGGCAGGGCGCCGGGCAGGGCTACGACGCCACCCGGCAGATGCCCGCCCAGGGCCAGGGCCACGGAACCCGGACGCCCGCCCAGGGCGGCGACGACCCCTACGCCGACCTGTACGGCGGGCGGCGCGGGGCGGCCGGGGGCGACGCCGAGGAGCTGCGCCGCCGCGAGTACGACCGCCACCAGGAGCAGCTGCGCGCCCAGCAGGAGCGCCAGGAGCAGGAGCGCCGCCGCCAGGAGGAGTACGCGGCCCAGCAGCGGCGCCGCCACGAGGAGCAGGTGGAGCACCAGCGCCGGCAGGAGGCCGACCGGGCCCACCGCGAGCGGGTGCGCGCCGAGCAGGAGGCGGCGCGCCGGGCGCAGGCCGAGGCCCGCGAGGCGGGGCGGCCGAGCCTGTGGAGCTTCGCCAAGCTGCTGCCGCTGCTGGTCCTGCCGTTCATCCAGATCCCGCTGGGGTACGGCGCGGCGCTGGCGTGGGCGTGGTTCACCACCGAGACCGACATCTGGACCGGCGCGTCCTACTACTTCGAGCCGCTGTCGATGGACGGGTTCTGGCACGCGACGATGCTGGGCTACTTCATCCTCAACAACCTGGTGTCGCTGGAGTTCCTGGTGCGGTCGCTGCGGACCTCGTTCGTGACCGGCGCGGTGCTGGCGCTGGGTGTGATCGCGGCGACCAACGGGCTGCTGTACAGCTTCGGCTTCTGGGGCTGACCGGAACTCAGCGGCGGGCGGCCGTGGCCCGGACCGGCTGATCGGGGTCGATGCGGTACTCGAACAGCTCGCGGTGCGGGTCGGTGCGGGCGATCGCCTTGAACACCAGGGGCAGGGCGAGGTCGCGCAGGAGTGCGGTGACCCGGTTGCGGGCCAGCTTGAGGGAGCCCTGGCGGCGGCCGATGGCGACGACGCGTTCGACGCGCCCGCGGCGCAGCTCCTCGTAGGTGGCCAGGGCCTGTGCGGGGTCGTCGATGTCGCGCAGGCACGAGGCCAACACCAGGGCGTCCTCCAGGGCCTGGGAGGCGCCCTGTCCGCTGGAGGGGGCCATGGCGTGGGCGGCGTCGCCCAGCAGGCCGACGCGGCCGCGGCTCCAGCGGGGCAGCGAGGCGATGTCGTGGATGCCCATGGGGGTGAAGGCGGCGGGGTCGGCGTGGGCCAGGGCGGCGGCGATGGCGGGGTCGTCGCCCGCGAACCGGTCCAGGACGTACCGCTGCCAGCCGCCCGCGGGCTCGGCGGGCGCGGGGTCGGGGTGGGGTAGGTTGACGAACCACAGGGTGGTGTCCCCGCCGGTCTGGTGGCCCAGGAAGGCGCGGCGGCCGAAGACCATGCGGGTGGTGCCCTCGGGGGTGGCGGGCAGCAGCCCGGCGGGCAGGGAGCCGCCCAGGTTGAGCAGCCCGGTGTAGGCGGGTGCGGGCGCGGCGGGGTCCAGGGCGCGGCGGACGGGGGAGTGGATGCCGTCGGCGCCGATGAGGACGTCGCCCCGGGCGGTGCCGCCGTCGGCGAAGGCGACGGTGACGTGGTCGCCGTGGTCGGTGTGGGAGACCAGGCGCTTTCCGTAGGTGACGGGGACCCCGGCGCGTGCGGCGGCCTCGGCCAGGACGGTCTGGAGGCGGCCGCGGGTGATGGTGCGGGTGCGCAGGTGTGCGCCGTGCCGCGCGGAGCCGTCGTTGAGGCGGCCCAGGACGCGGCCGCGGCCGTTGGTGAACTCGATGGTGTCGCTGGGGAAGGCGGAGTGGGCGATGACGTCCTCGCCCGCGCCCAGGGCGTGCAGGACGGCGAGCCCGTTGGGGGCCAGGGCCAGGTGGGAGCCCAGGGCGGTGGCGGGGCCGGTGTGGGCCTCGAAGGTGCGGACGTCGATGCCCGCCCGGTGCAGGGCCAGGGCCAGGACGGGGCCGCCGATGCCGCCGCCGCCGATGAGAACGCGCATGATGGTCTCCTGTAAGAGGCAATATTATTTCGTTCGGTCGAACGAAATATATTCGGAGGGGTCGCCGCGGTCAAGGGCGCGGCGGCCCACGGGCGTACCGAAACGTCGGCGGAACGGAGAAGGCATGGATCGGGACAGGGCGCTGCGCGAGGTCGAGCAGGCCGGACGGGAGCTCTCCGCGGCCGCGGTGATGTTCCACACCGCCGTGGGCGAGCGCCTGGGCATCGGTCCCAGCGACTGGAAGATGATGGACCTGCTGGAGCGGCACGGCCCCTGCACCGCCGGAGAGCTGGTCCGCCACTCCGGGCTGGCGCCCGCCTCGGTGACCGGGGTCCTGGACCGGCTCCAGCGCCGCGGCCTGATCACCCGCGGCAGGGACGACGAGGACCGGCGCCGGGTCGTGGTCACCCTCACCGGCGTCCCGGCCGACCGCGCCGCCGAGGTGTTCGGCCCCCTGCTGCGCGAACTCGGCGAGGTCCACGCCGGCTACGACGCCGACCAGCTCGCCCTCATCACCGGCTACCTGCGCCGCGCCGCCGCCGCCCAGACCCGCGCCACCGCCGAGATCACCGCCGCGGCCGAACCCGGCGCGGGCGCCTCAGGCCGGTAGGGTCCCGCGCTCGCGCAGCAGCGCGTGGGCGTGCGCGATCGCCGCCGGGGTGGTCTCCAGGACCAGCCCGCCGGCGTACAGGTCCTCGATCGCCCCCTGGGAGCGCAGCGCCCGCTCGTGGTCGGGGCGCACCCCCGACAGCAGCACCGTGATGCCGCGCCGCTCCAGCCGGCGCACGGCGTCGCCCAGCACCATCGCGCCGGTGGCGTCCACGGCGCTCAGGTGGGACATGCGCAGGATCACCGCCGACACGTCGGCGACCTCGGTCAGCTCCAGCAGGAACCGGTGGGCCGCGGCGAAGAACAGCGGGCCGTCCAGCCGGTAGGCGACGATGTGCTCGTCCAGCAGGGCGCGCTCCTCGGCGTCGTGGCCGCCGGGCAGGTCGTCGGCCAGTTCCACGCGGTCCAGGCGGGCGTTGCGGGCCACCGAGCGCAGGGCCAGCGCGGCGGTCACGGCCATGCCGAGCAGCACCGCCATGACCAGGTCCAGGGCCAGGGTGGCCACCGCCGTCAGGACCAGGACGGCGGCGTCGCCGCGGGTGGAGCGCATCATGACGCGCACCGACCCGACCTCGACCATGCGCACGGCCGTGGCCAGCAGGACGCCGCCCAGCGCCGCCAGGGGGACCAGGCCGACCAGGGGCGCGAAGGCCAGGACCACCACGGCCAGCACGACGGCGTGGACCATGGCGGCCAGGCGGCTCACCGCGCCGGAGCGGACGTTGACGGCGGTGCGGGCGATGGCGGCGGTGGCGGGCACGCCGCCGAAGACCGGGGTGACCAGGTTGGCGATGCCCTGGCCGAAGAGCTCGCGGTCGGGGTCGTGGTGCTCGTCCACGCGCATGCCGTCGGCGACGGTCGCCGACAGCAGCGATTCCAGGGCCGCCAGCGCGGCCACGGCCACCGCCGCGCCCAGCAGCGGGCCCAGGGCGGCCGGGTCGAGGAACGCCAGGGACGGCGCGGGCAGCCCCGCGGGCAGCGCGCCGATGGCGGGCGCCTTCAGCGGGGTGAGGTGCACCAGGGCGGTGGCGGCGGCCACCGCCAGCAGGGAGAAGGGGACGGTGGGCTTCCAGCGGGCGCCCAGCAGCATGACGGCGGCCGTGCCCAGCGCGATGCCCGGCGGGGTCCAGTCGGGGTCGGCGGCGAAGTCGCGGACCAGGTGCCAGGCGCCGGCGAGGACGCCGTGGCCCTCGGGCTGGGGCAGGCCCAGCACGAAGGGGATCTGCTGGAGGGCGATGACGGCGGCGATGCCCAGGGTGAAGCCCTCGATGACGGGGGCGGGCACGTAGCGCATGTAGCGGCCGCCGCGCGCCCAGGCCAGGCCCAGCAGGATGAGCCCGGCCATGAGGCCGACGGTGAGCACGCCGCCGGGCCCGTGGGCGGCGACGATGGGCACCAGGACCACGGTCATGGCGCCGGTGGGGCCCGACACCTGGAGGTTGGAGCCGCCGAAGAGCGCGGCCAGGAACCCGGCGACGATCGCGGTGACGATCCCGGCCTGGGCGCCCAGCCCGGAGGAGATGCCGAAGCCCAGGGCCAGCGGCAGGGCGACGATGGCGACGGTGACCCCGGCGAGCAGGTCGCGGCCGGGGGCGCGGCGCATCGCGGCGAGGTCGGCGCGCCGGGGCAGCAGCGAGCGCAGGCGCGGGGGCCGGGGCGGTGGCGCGGTCATGGGCGGGTGGTCCCCCGGTCGGTTCCGGTGAGCAGCTGGGCGCGCTCGTCGTTGAGGTCGGTGAGGATGCGCCGGGCGGTGCGCAGCAGGTCGGCGACGTCGGGCCCGGCCAGGGCGTAGACGACGCTGGAGCCCTCGCGGTGGGAGGTGACGATGCCCGAGCGGCGCAGCACGGCGAGCTGCTGGGAGAGGTTGGAGGCCTCGACCTCGGTGTCGGCGAGCAGGTCGCGGACCGGGCGCGGGCCGTCCTGGAGGAGTTCCAGCACGCGGATGCGCACGGGGTGGCCGAGCATGCGGAAGAACTCGGCCTTGGCCTGGTAGAGCGGGCGGTGCACGGGCGGTCCTCGGGTGGGCGGCGGGTGGGCGGCGGGTGACGTCACCACCTTATGGTCATGTGAAGAATTCTTCATGTCGTCATGTGGCGGGGCCGGGTCCGGGAACACGGAGAACCCCCGGTCGGCGGGGGTGCCCCGACCGGGGGTGTGCCATGTCTCACACGGTCAGACGTGGGCGGGCAGGCCCTCGATCTCGGTGACGCGGTGGTGGACCGGGCGGCTGGGCTCCAGCGCCGAGCAGGTGGTGGGGCAGGCGGCCCCCTCCTCCCGGGCGACGGCGACCGTGTACAGGCCCCGGCCGTCGCCCAGGGTGACGCGGACGCCCTCGGGGGTGTCCTCCTCGCCCAGGTGGCCGATCTCGTCGATGCCGACCGTGCCCAGGCGGGCGCGCAGCGCCGCCTCGGCGGCCTGGACGGCGGAGGAGTCGCTGCACCGGCCGCGGAAGTTGCCCGGGACGATGCGCCCCTGCTCGAACGCGGTGACGGTGTCCACCGCCGAGTCCGGGTCCAGCCGGCCGAAGTAGGCGCCCTGGGGCAGGGCGACCAGGTTGGCGGCGAACCGGTCGCCGCCCACGTGGGTGGTCTCCCACACCTCGGCGTCGGTGCCGGCCAGGGCGGCGGCCACCGGGCGGCCCAGGACCGCGCAGCAGGGGTCCTTCTTGGCGTGGGTGCACACCAGGTACACGGTGTGGTCGACGGGGGTGCCGAACTCCGGCGGCTCGGGCCGCTCGGCGGCGGTGACGTCGATGTCCAGCAGCTCGGCCTGGTCGGTGAAGTCGATGCGGCGCACCCAGGGGGAGGTGCGGCTGACGTGGGCCAGGTAGGCGCGGCGCGGGCCGCCGGTGTCGCGCGCGGCGCCGGGGCGCTTGATGAGCTGGGGTTTGACGTCGTGTCCGGTGATCCGGGCGGCCAGGGCGGAGACGACGTCCTTGTCCAGCCCGGGGCTGGTGAACGCGGGGTGGCGCCAGGGGCCGGGGTGCTCGATGAGCAGCCATCCGACGGTGCGTCCGGCCGTTCCGGCGATCTGCTCTCCGGTGTAGCGGGCCAGGGCCGAGCAGCCCCGGCTGCCGTCCGGGGCGGTGGGTAGGCGCACGGGTCGGTCCAATCGGGCGGGAGAGTGCATACGGGCGCGCGAGGTGCCCGGGACGTGCCCGGGCACGTTCGCGCGCCGAAAGTTAGGTTAGCCTACCCAAGCCACTGTCGGTGTCGGTGGGGTGCGTGTCGCCGGGATCGGAGCCGAGCATGGCGATGAGTGTGGCGCGCGAGGCGGCCACGTGGGCCTCGGCGCAGTGCCCGGCGGCGTCGGCCTCGCGCCGCCGGAGCAGGTCGACCATGGCGCGGTGCTCCTCCACCGCGCCCCGCCGGTAGTGCGGGTGGCAGCGGCGGATGCGGGTGAGCTGGAACAGGTGGACCGGGGAGCGCAGCGCCTGCCAGGCGCGCAGCAGCCGGGTGTTGGCGGCGATCTCGTACAGCAGGTCGTGGAAGCCCAGGTCCAGGCGGAGCAGCTCGGCGGCGTCGGTGCCCTCCGACAGCGCCCGCTCCAGGGCGTCGACCAGGTCGGACAGCTCGGCCAGGTGGGCGTCGGTGACGCGGGTGGCGGCGCGGTGGGCGGCCAGGCGCTCCAGGGCGCCGCGCACGGTGTAGACCTCGTCGACGTCGGTGGGGGTGAGCTCGATGACGCGGGCGCCGCGGTGCCATTCGCTGACGACCAGGCCGTCGCGCTCCAGCAGGGCCAGCCCCTCGCGGACGGAGCCGCGGCTGACGTCCAGCCGGGTGGCCAGGTCGACCTCGCGCAGCGCTGCGCCGGGAGGCAGGGTGCCCTGGAGGATGGACTCGCGGATGCGGTCGGCCGCCTCGTGGGCGAGCCCGCGCCGCCGGGCCCTGCGCATGCGGCTCCTCGGATGACGGGGTGGTCGGGTGCGGAGAAAGTGTAGGGCGCACGCAATGGAAAGTGAGAACCGTTCGGGTCTCGGTACGGTTGCGGACGGTTCCGTTCCGCCCCCGTTTTGTTGACATTCGGACAAGTTGCGGACGACTATGGGGCGCGCGGCCGCCACGGTCCGGATACCGTCCTGATCCGGAACGCGGCGGCCGCGCCGTGCGCTCAGGACGGCGCGGAGATCCCGCCGTCGCTGTGCAGCAGCTGCCCGTTGACCCACCCGCCCCGCGGCGAGCACAGGAATTCGACCAGGTCGGCGGTGTCCTCGGGGGTGCCGGTGCGGCCCAGCGGGGTGTACCCGGCCGTCTCCTCCCGCGACTGCGGGGTCATCCACCCGGTGTCGACCGGCCCCGGGTTCACCGCGTTCGCGCACACCCCCAGGTGGGCCAGCTCCCGGGCGGCGGCGATGACGATCCGGTCCAGCGCCGCCTTGCTCGCCCCGTAGGGCAGGTTGCCCACGGTGTGATCGCTGGTCAGCGCCACGATCCGTCCCGACCCGCGGGGCGCGGCGAGGGCGCGGGCGAAGGCGCGCACCAGCAGCCAGGAGGCGCGGGCGTTGACCGCGAAGTGCCGGTCGAAGGACTCCACGCCGGTCTCCAGCAGCGAGGAGTCCACCGACTCGCAGTGGCACAGCACCAGGGCGGTGGGCGCGCCCAGCCCGGCGGTGACCCGCTCCACCACCTGGTCGGGCACCGCGGCGTCGGCGAGGTCGGCCTCCAGCGCCAGGTGGGCGGCGCCGCGTTCGGCCAGGGCGGCGCCGATCCGGGCGGTGGCGTCGGGCTCGGCGCCCCAGGGCATGCGGGCGTCGTAGGGCGTCCAGTGGGTGAAGGCGATGTCCCAGCCGGCCCCGGCCAGGCGCAGGGCGATCGCGGCGCCGATGCCGCGGGTGCGGCCCACCCCGGTGACCAGGGCCACGGGGCGTCCGGTCGGGGCATCCTCGGCCGAAGAGTGCAGGTCTTGTGTCATGGCGGCCATCGTGGCCGGTGCCCGCGCGGCGGGCAACGGGTTTCTGGCGGGTCAGCCGGTCAGGTCGGGGATCAGCCGCGGCCCGTGGCGGCGCACGTGCTCCAGGAACGTCGCCACCGCCGGGGGCGTGTAGCCGCCGCCGGACCCCCGGGCCGGGTGCACCACCCCGATCGGCCGCACCGCCCCCGGGTCGGCCAGCGCCAGCTCCACCGTGCCCGCCAGCGGGCCGCGCGGGCGCGCGGGCAGCACCGACACCCCCAGCCCGGCGCCGACCAGCCCGCGGGCGGTGGCGATGTCGTCGGCCTCGAAGGCGACCTTGGGCGTCAGTGCCGCCCGGTCGGTGATCAGGTCGGTCAGGTGGCGCACCCCCCGACCCGGCTTGAGCAGCACGAACTCCTCCCCGGCCACCTCGGCCAGGGCGATCTCGCGCCCGGCGCCGGCCAGCCCGTGGTGCTCGGGCACCACCAGCCGCAGCGCCTGGGTGTGCAGCACCGTGGAGGCCAGGCGCGGGTCGGCGGGCAGCGGCGAGGTCAGCGCCAGGTCGGCGCCGCCCTCGACGAGGCGGCGCAGCGAGTCGGCCCAGGGCTCCTGGACCAGGGTGAAGCGCACCTGCGGGTGGGCGCGGCGGAAGTCCCGCAGCAGGGCGGGTACCACCTCCACGCCCAGGGTGGGCAGGAACGTGAGGCCGACCCGGCCCCGGTCGGCGTCGGTGAGCTCGCCCACCCCGCGGGCCAGGTCGGCCAGGGCCCGCTCCACGTGCGGCAGCAGCAGGCGGCTGGTGCGGGTCAGCCGCACCCCGCGCCCGGTGCGCTCGACGAGGGTCAGCCCGGTCTCCTCCTGGAGGCGGGCGATCGCCCTGCTCAGGGTGGGCTGGGGCATGCCCAGGACCTCGGCGGCGCGGGTGACGTGCTCGGTGCGGGCCAGGGCGGCCAGCAGGTGCAGGCGGGGGGCCAGCAGCCGGGTGATGCGCTCGGCGTCCTCGGAATCCATGCATTCCAGTATGGGTCAGAGCGTGTTCATGCATTGGACGTATGGGTCGATGGGTTTCTAGCGTGAACGGCATGAGCACAGCGCACCCCGTCGACGACCGCCCCCGGGCCGGGACCCCCGCCTACCGGCGCACCGTGGTGGCGATGGTGGCCGTGGCGGTGGCGACCTTCGCCCAGCTGTGGTCGGTGCAGCCGGTGCTGCCGGAGATGTCCGCGGACCTGGGCGAGTCGGCGGCGCGGGTGTCGCTGACGGTGTCAGCGGCCACCGGCGCGCTGGCCGGGTTCGCGCTGGTGTGGAGCGGGCTGGGGGACCGGTTCGGGCGTACCCGGGTGATCGCGGTGTCCCTGCTGGTGGCCACCCTGGTCGGCTGCGTCGCGCCCTTCGCCGGGGACCTGTGGCTGCTCGTGGCCCTGCGTGCGGTGCAGGGGGCGGCGCTGGGCGGGGTGCCCGCGGCGGCGGTGGCCCACCTGTCCGAGGTGCTGCACCCGGCCGACGCAGCCCGGGCGATCGGCGTGTACATCGCCGGGAACCCGCTGGGCGGGATGGGCGGGCGCCTGGTCTCGGGGTGGGCGGCCGCCGCCGGGGGCTGGCAGTGGGGGGTGGCGGCCACCACCGCGGTGGGCGTCGCGGCCTGGCTGGTGTTCGTGTGCGCGCTGCCGCGCAGCGGCCGGGGGACGCCCCGGGCCGGGAGCGGCGGAACGGGCGGGCGCGCCCGGTGGCGGGCGGCGCTGGCCACGCCCGGCATGGCCGCGCTGTACGCGCAGGCGCTGCTGCTCATGGGCGCGTTCATGACCGTGTACAACCTGCTGGGGTTCCGGCTCACCGGCGAGCCGTTCGGGCTGTCGCAGGCGGTGGCGTCCTCGCTGTTCGTCGCCTACACCGCCGGGATGGCCGGGTCGGCCTGGTCGGGGCGGGCCGGGAATCGGTGGGGCCCCTACCGGGTGCTGGCGGTCTCGGCCGCGGTGATGGGCGCCGCGGCGGCGGTGCTGGCCGCGCCCTGGCTGCCGGTGGTCGCGGCGGGGCTGGTGGTGTTCACGTTCGTGTTCTTCTGCGCGCACGCCACCGCCTCGGCCTGGGCGGCCCGCCGGGCCGGGGCCGGGCGGGCCCAGGCCTCCTCGGTGTACACGCTCGCTTACTACGTGGGTGCGAGCCTGCTGGGCTGGGTCGGCGGGCTTTTCTATGACCGGTGGGGGTGGGCCGCGGCGCTGGCGTTCGCCGGGCTCCTGTGCGCGTCGGCGCTGGTCGCGGGGCTGGGGCTGCGTTCGGGGAGGGAGGCCTTGCCCGGGGCGGGGGTGTCCTTGACCGGAACCGGGAGCGGTGCGGGGGAGCGTGGAGGGGGAGGACCCCCCAAAGTGGTTTAATATTCAACCACCTGGTCTCGAAAGAGGTGCCGAATGGACGTACGCCCGGCGGGGATCCACCATGTGACCGCCATCGCCACCGATCCGGCCGCCAACGCCGACTTCTACCGCAACGTCCTGGGGATGCGCCTGGTCAAGCGCACCGTCAACTTCGACGACCCCACCACGTACCACCTCTACTACGGGGACCGGGCGGGCAACCCCGGCACCGTCATGACGTTCTTCCCCTGGCCCGGCGCCCCGCGCGGGCGCCTGGGTGCCGGGCAGGCCACCGTCACCACCTTCTCCGTCCCCGAGGGGTCGCTCGGCTGGTGGGCCGAGCACCTCAAGGCCCTGGACATCGACTACACCCGGCCCGCCGAGCGCGGCGCCGAGGACGTGCTGTCCCTGCGCGACCCCGACGGCCTGGTCATCGAACTCGCCGCCGCCACCGACCACCACGACACCGACCCCTGGGACGGGGCCGGCATCCCCGCCGACCACGCCGTGCGCGGCATCCGCGCGGTCACCCTCACCGAGAACCGGGTCGAGGACACCGCCGCGATGCTCATCGACCGGCTGGGCTTCCGGCTGGAGGACGAGACCGCCGACCGCACGCGCTTTCGCACCGCCGCCGCGGGCGAGGGGGTCGGCACCATCGTCGACGTGCTCGCGCGGCCCGCGGCCGAACGCGGGCAGGTGGCCGCCGGCACCGTCCACCACGTCGCCTACCGCGCCCCCGACGGCCCCGTCCAGGCCGCCTGGCGCGAGGACCTCCTCGCCCAGGGCGTGGGCGTGACCGAGGTCCGCGACCGCAACTACTTCACCTCCATCTACTTCCGCGAACCCGGCGGGGTGCTGCTGGAGATCGCCACCGACGGCCCCGGCTTCGACTACGACGAGCCCCTGCTCGAACTGGGCCGCTCCCTGCGGCTGCCGCCGTGGCTGGAGCCGGACCGCGAGGCCATCGCCGCGGCCCTGCCGCCCCTGGAGACCGGCCGGTGAGCGGGGTCGCCGACTTCGTCCACGTCGTCGAACCCGCCCGCCGGCCCCAGGCGCCCACCCTGCTGCTGCTCCACGGCACCGGCGCCGACGAGCACGACCTGCTCCCGCTGGGCCGGGTCCTGGCCCCGGGCGCGGCCCTGCTCTCCCCGCGCGGCCACGTCACCGAGAACGGCATGAACCGCTGGTTCCGGCGGCTGCGCGAGGGCGTCTTCGACGTCGAGGACGTCATCGCCCGCGCCGCCGAGCTCGCCGACTGGCTGCCCGGCGCCCTGGAGCACCACGGCCTGGGCGCCCCGGTGGTGGCCGCCGGGTTCTCCAACGGCGCCAACACCGCCGCCGCCCTGATGCTCCTGCACCCGGAGCTGCTGGACGGGGCGGTGCTGCTGGGCGGCGGGTACCCGCTCCAGGGACGCGACCCCGACAAGGTGGACCTGTCGGGCAGGGCCGCGTTCCTGGGCGCCGGGACGGCCGACCCGATCAGCACCCCCGACCAGGCCCGGCTGCTGGCCGACCACCTCGCCGCCCTGGGCGCGCGGGTGGAGTTGCTGGAGCACCCCGGCGGGCACCAGGTGCCCCCGAAGGTGGTGGAGGGCGCCCGCGCCTGGTTCGCCGAGCGGTACGGGCCCCACTAGACCGGCAGGCTCACAGACCACGGCGGCGCCCCCGGACCCGGGCGTCGCCGTCGGGCGGGGTGCGGTGCGTTCTCGGACGCCCGCACCCCGCTACACTTCGTTGCGAATCCCCCCTTATGCCTCATCCTGTTCTGCCCCGCCCTGTCCCGCACATCCCCGCTCGAAAAGAACCCATGATCATCCCTGTGCTGCGGGGGCGGTGACCCGTGGACCCCGAGATCCTCGGCCTGCTGCTCCTGGTCGGCGTCGCCGCCGGATGGGTCGACGCCGTCGTCGGCGGTGGCGGCCTGCTGCTCCTGCCCGCCCTGCTGGTCGCCGCGCCCACCACCCCGCTGGCCACCCTGCTGGGCACCAACAAGCTCGGCGCGATCTTCGGCACCGCCTCGGCCGCCGTCGCCTACGCCCGCAAGGTGCCCGTGGACCGCGCCGTCGTGGTGCCCACCGCGACCCTGGCCCTGCTGGGCGCGGGCGGCGGGGCGGCGCTGGCCGCCGCCCTGACCACCGACGTCCTCAAGCCCGTCATCATGGTCGTCCTGGCCGGGGTGGCGCTGCTGGTGTACCTGCGGCCCGCCATGGGCGCCGCCGCGGTCCCGGGCCTGCGCACCCGCAACCGGATGCTGGCCGCCATCGCCCTGGCCGGGCTGGGGGTGGGCTTCTACGACGGGCTCATCGGGCCGGGCACCGGGGTGTTCCTCATCATCTCGCTGACCGCCGTGCTGGGCATGGACTTCGTGTCCGCCTCCGCCGCCGCCAAGATCGTCAACGTCTGCACCAACCTCGGCGCGCTCGCCGTGTTCGCGATCGGCGGCCACGTCGACTGGCTGCTGGGCCTGGGGCTGGCGGTGTGCACCGTCATCGGCGCCCAGATCGGTGCCCGCATGGCCCTCAAGCGCGGCTCGGGGTTCGTCCGCGCGGTGCTGCTGGTGGTCATCGCCGGCCTGCTCGTCCGCATGGGCTGGGACATCTTCGCCTGACGCCGGGTTCTCCGGTGGCCGCCCCCGGCCACGGGGGAGCCGTGCGCGCCCGGTCATCGTCCGAGAAGTGAGAAAGAATCCCCCTTCTGAGACGAATGGTGCGCCCATGCCCCCTCGCACGACCAGCCGCACGAATCCCCGCCGCCCCCGCCGGTGGGGGGCCGGCATCCTCACCGCCGCCACCGCGGCGGTGGCCGCCCTCGCCCTGACCGCCTGCTCGGCCAACGCCGGACCCGACCGGGCGGGCCTGGAGTACGACGCGGGCGCCTTCTCCTCCACCACCTTCGACACCTGTATCCCGCCGGGCAACCGCGAGTACCACGGCCCGGGCGACGAGACCTACCTCTACCCCGCGGGGCAGCGCACCTTCGAGTTCTCCGGCTCCGACGCCGCCGAGATGGGCGCCTCCACGGTGGTGTCCAAGGACGACCTGGAGCTCACCGTCACCGGGCTGGTCACGTTCAGCCTCAACATCGACTGCAAGCAGCTCCAGGAGTTCCACGAGCGGCTGGGCCTGAAGTACACCGCCTACGAGGACGCCGGGTGGATCGACCTGCTGCGCGACTACATCGGCCAGCCCCTCAACCGGGCCCTGGACGACGCCACCAAGGAGTACGCCTGGCGCGACCTGTACACCAGCGCCGACGCCAAGGCCGAGTGGGAGCAGAAGGTCGGTGCCCTGACCGCTGCCTACATCGACGAGCAGGGCGGCGGCGAGTTCTTCTGCTCGCCCGTCTACACCGGTGCCGGCGACGAGTGCGGCACCCCGCAGCTGACCATCCAGCAGCCCACCCCGCCCGAGGAGGTCCGCACCGCGCTGACCCTGGCCCAGGAGGCGGTGGAGATGACCACCGCCCAGGAGCAGGAGAACGAGCGGGTCGAGAAGGAGCTGGAGGCCATCGAGGCGCTGGTGGAGGTCCTGGGTCCCGAGGGCTACATCCTCTACCAGGCCCTCAAGGACGGGAAGGTCGACTTCATCCCCATCCCCTACGGCAGCGGCGTCAACGTCAACCCGAGCCCGCGCGGCGGCAACTGACCCGGACCGAATCCGGGGACGGCCTTGGCCGTTCCCGGACCCGGTCGCGGGAACACCCGGTGGCGGTACCGTGCCGCACACCGGGAGGGCAACGTGGGCGCAGGCTTCCGCGGCCGCATCGAGGTCGACATCCGGGACTCGCAGGAGGACTGGTCGCCCTACGCCCAGCCCAGGGCGCCCGAGGGCGCCCCCAACGTCCTGATGATCGTGTGGGACGACGTGGGCTACGGCGCGATGGACGTTTACGGCGGCCCCGTCGAGACGCCGAACATGCGGCGCATCGCCGACCGGGGCGTGCGCTACTCCAACTTCCACACCACGGCCCTGTGCTCGCCGACCCGCTCCTCGCTGCTCAACGGCCGCAACGCCACCACCAATGGCATGGCCTGCATCACCGAGGCCTCCGCCGGGTTCCCCGGGTTCTCCGCCCGCATCCCCTTCGAGAACGGCATGATCTCGGAGGTCCTGGGTGAGCGCGGCTGGAACACCTACGCCATCGGCAAGTGGCACCTCACCCCCGGTGAGGAGTGCGACATGGCCGCGTGGAAGGCCCGCTGGCCGCTGGGCTGCGGCTTCGAGCGCTTCTACGGGTTCCTGGGCGGGGAGACCAACCAGTGGTACCCCGACCTGGTGTACGACAACCACCCCGTCGAGCAGCCCTACGGCCCCGAGGAGGGCTACCACCTGTCCAGGGACCTCACGGACCAGGCCATCCGGTTCGTCTCCGACTCCAGGGCGGTCGCCCCGGACAAACCCTGGTTCATGTACTACTGCCCCGGGGCCTCGCACGCCCCGCACCACGCGCCCAAGGAGTGGATCGACCACTACCGGGGTCGCTTCGACCAGGGGTACGAGGCGATCCGGGAGGAGATCCTCCGGAACCAGAAGCACCTGGGGCTGCTGCCGCGGGACACCGGGCTGTCGCCGATCAACCCGCACGGCGAGCCCGACCTGACCGGCCCCGCCGGGCAGCCCTGGCCGCCGCTGGACTCCGTGCGGCCCTGGGACTCGCTGGACGAGGACGCCAGGCGCCTGTTCACCCGGATGGCCGAGGTCTACGCCGGGTTCGTGTCCTACACCGACCACCAGATCGGCCGGTTCCTGGACCACCTGGAGGCGAGCGGACAGCTGGAGAACACCATCGTCGTGGTGGTCTCCGACAACGGCGCCAGCGGCGAGGGCGGGCCCGACGGCTCCTTCAACGAGAACAAGTTCTTCAACGACGTCCCCGACGACATCGCCGCCAACCTGGCCCGCATCGACGAGCTGGGCGGGCCCACCTCCTACAACCACTACACCAACGGCTGGGCGTGGGCGTTCGACACCCCCTTCCCGTACTGGAAGCGGTTCGCGGGCTACGAGGGCGGCACCGCCGACCTGTGCCTGGTGTCCTGGCCCGCCGGGATCGCCGCCCGCGGCGAGGTCCGCGACCAGTACCTGCACGCCGTGGACGTGGTGCCCACCCTGTACGAGCTGCTGGGCGTGGACCCGCCCGAGCGGGTGGCCGGGCGGGTGCAGACCCCCATCGAGGGGGAGAGCTTCGCCGCCACCCTCACCGACCCCGGTGCCCCGGGGCGCCGCACGCAGTTCTATTCGATGCTGGGCCAGCGGGCGATCTACGACGACGGGTGGCTGGCCTGCACCCTGCACCCGCCGCTGGCGGGGTGGGGGCACTTCGACCAGGATGAGTGGGAGCTGTACCGCCTGGACACCGACCGGGTGCAGCGGCACAATCTCGCCGCCGAGCACCCCGACGTCCTGGAACGGCTCAAAGGCCTGTGGTTCTACCACGCGGGCCTGGTCAACGGGCTGCCGCTGGACGACCGCACACCCGCCCAGATCCTGGCCTCGCCGCGGCCCCAGCCCTCGCCGCCGCGCTCGCGGTACGTGTACCTGCCGAACACCGCGGACGTCCCCGAGTCGGTGGCGGTCAGCGTGCGGGGCCGCTCCTACGCGATCACCGCCCACGCCGACACCGCCGAGGACGCCCGCGGGGTGCTCTTCGCCCACGGCGGCATCGGCGGCGGGCACAGCCTGTTCATCGACGGCGGCCGCCTGCACTACGTCTACAACCGGCTGGGCGAGGACTTCCAGAAGATCACCTCCGACCGTCCGGTCACCGCGGGCGGGCACCGGTTCACCGCCCGGTTCGCCAAGGACGGCGTCGACGAGGGCAAGCGCGCCGCCACCGGGGTGCTGACCCTGCTCATCGACGACGAGGTGGTCGGCGAGGGGCGCATCCTCACCCAGCTGGGCACCTTCTCCCTGGCGGGGGAGGGCCTGTGCGTGGGGTGGGACAGCGCCAGCCCGGTCACCACCGACTACCGCTCGCCCTTCCGGTTCACCGGGGGGACCATCGACCGGGTCGAGGTGGACGTGGACGGCGCCGCCGCGGCGGCGGACGCCGGTACCGAGATCGACACGGCGCTCAAGCGCGACTGAGCCGGTCGCGGACGGAGGAGGGCACGATGACGGAACCGACGACGGTCGAGGAGAAGCGCGGGCCGCTGGCCTCGCCGAAGCTGTGGGTGGCCCTGGTCCTGCTGGTGGGCGTGATCGTGTTCATCGTCCAGAACCGGGACGTCACCGAGATCAACCTGCTGCTCATCACCGTGACCGCCCCGCTGTGGACGACGCTGACGGCGGCCGTGGTGGTGGGCGGCGTGATCGGCTGGCTGCTGCGCCCCTCGGGGAGCACCCGCACCGGCCGGGTCGGCCGCAGGGGACACTGACGGCCGCGGGCCCCGGGGGAGACCACCCGGGGCCCGCGCCCTCGGCGGACCACGGCGCGGGCCCTACAGGGCGGGCTCGGCCCCGCCGGTCAGCGCCTCGGCCGCCTCCGCCACGATGCGGTGGGCGGCGTGCAGGTTGGAGGCGCCCCACACGTCGTAGTCAAACTTGAATACCTGCCCGCCGCGCACCGCGTTCAGATCGGACCACACCCCGTCGGAGAACGTGTCGGGGGCGTCGGGGAACCCGGACCCGGCCAGCACGAAGACCACGTCGCCGTCGCCCCGGTCCAGGTTCTCGTACGACAGCGGGATGAAGTCGGTGTCGCCCTCGGGCTCGACCTGACCCTCGGGGCGGGCCAGCCCCAGGTCGTCGATGATCTGCCCGGGGAAGGACGCCGCGGTCTCCAGGCGGACCTCGGTGCCGCTCTGCAACCGGACCAGGGACACCTCGGTGCCCGGGTCCACCCCCGCCTCCTCGATCGCGGCCCGGGCCTCCTCCACGGCGGCGTCGTAGTCGGCGTCGGCCTGCTCGGCGTCGGCCTCCCGGCCCAGGACGGCGGCCACGTCGTGCAGGTGGGTGCGCCAGGACCCGGTGCCCTCCCACTCCAGCAGGACGGTGGGCGCGATCGCCGACAGCTCCGTCTCGATGGCGTCCTGGGCGCCGACCTGGGTGGACACCCCGATGATGAGGTCGGGGTCGGCCAGGGCCAGCGCCTCGATGTTGATGTCGTCCTCGGCGGGGGAGTTGGTGACCAGGTTCATCAGGCCGCCCTCGATGTCCTGCGGCAGGAACGGGTCCAGGCCCTGGTCGGGGGCGCCGGGGGTGCCCATGGTGGCCACGGGGTGGTGGCCCAGCAGGGTCACGGCGGCCAGTGTCGGACGCCACAGGACGGCGATCCGCTGGGGGTCGGCGGGCACCTCGACGGTGCCGTTGGCGCCCTCCACGGTCCGGGTGTCGGCCCCCTCGGGGGTCGGGGCGGGCTCGGTGGCGGTGCATCCGGTCACCCCCAGGGCGAGGACCAGCGCCGATGCCGTTAGGGTGACCGTTGCGCCGGATCTGCGCGCCGAGGGCGACCGGCGGCCGGTGCGGGGGTTGCGGGAGAGGAACATGCGGGACCCTTCCGTGCGGAGATGACCTAGGTAAGGCTAACCTGTCCTGGTCGGTACGTGGTGGTGGGAACGGTCCCCGTCGGCCTGGACGCCCCCGGACGACGCCCGCGACCACCTACACAGACGAACGGGGAAGCCGTGGCCCTGCGCGTGCCCGCCCTTGCACCCCCCACCCTGACCCGGCGCATCGTCCGG
This sequence comes from Nocardiopsis protaetiae, assembly GCF_045446735.1. Taxonomy (NCBI): domain Bacteria; kingdom Bacillati; phylum Actinomycetota; class Actinomycetes; order Streptosporangiales; family Nocardiopsidaceae; genus Nocardiopsis; species Nocardiopsis protaetiae. Next base: position 2,947 of record NZ_JBJJBV010000122.1, on the reverse strand, counting down.
CCCATAGGCCTGCTCGCCGCCCTGGGCGCGCTGGGGCTGTGCGTCCTGCTCAGCATCACCGTCGGCGCCAAGTCCATCCCCGCCGCCGACGTGTGGGCCGCGCTGACCGCCTACGACGGGACCTACGACCACAACGTCATCCGCACCCTGCGCGTACCGCGCACCATCATCGGCGTGTTCGTGGGCGCGGCGCTGGGGCTGGCCGGGGCGCTCATGCAGGCCCTCACCCGCAACCCCCTGGCCGAGCCGGGCATCCTGGGCATCAACTCCGGCGCGGCCGCCGCGGTCGTCGTCGCCGTGTTCATGTTCGGCGCCGCCGGGTCCGCGCTGATCTGGCCCGCCTTCCTGGGCGCCGCGCTGGCCGCCGTCGCCGTCTACATGCTGGGCTCGCGCGGACCGGCCAACGCCACCCCGGTACGGCTGGCACTGGCGGGCACCGCCGTGGCCGCGGTGCTCCAGGGCCTGATCTTCGGGGTGATCGTCCTCAACGACTTCGTGTTCGACCGCATCCGGTTCTGGCAGGTGGGCTCCCTGGTCGGCCGCGACCTGGACATCTTCTGGCAGGTCGCCCCGTTCCTCATCGGCGGCGTGGCGCTGACCCTGCTGCTGGGCCCCTCCCTCAACGCCGTCGCCCTGGGCGACGACCTGGCCGCCTCCCTGGGCGCGCGCATCCCCACGATCCGCACCCTGACCGCGATCGCCGTGGTCCTGCTGTGCGGGTCGGCGACCGCCTCGGCCGGACCCATCTGGTTCGTGGGCCTGATCATCCCGCACGTGGCCCGCCTGGTCACCGGCCCCGACCAGCGGTGGCTGCTGCCCTACTCGGCGGTGTTCGGCGCGATCCTGCTCACCGCCGCCGACACCCTGGGCCGGGTGATCGTCCCCGGCGCCGAGCTGGAGGTCGGCATCATCACCGCGTTCGTCGGCGCCCCCGTGTTCATCGCCCTGGTCCGCAGCAGAAAGATGGCCGCCCTGTGAGCATCCTGACCCCGCCGCGCCCCCGCACCCGGGGCCGGCTCACCCCGCGCGGCTCCTTCGCCCTGCGCATCGGCGACAGCGTCTCGCTCCTGGTGCGGCCGCGCACGATCCTCGTGGCGCTGGTCCTGGTCGTGGTGGCCGCGGCCGCCCTGGTCGTGTCGGTGTCGGTGGGCGACTACGAGATCCCCCTGGCCGCCGTGCCCGCCGCCATCGCCGGCGTGGGCGAGCGCCTGGACGTGTTCTTCGTCCAGGGGGTGCGCCTGCCCCGGGCGCTGACCGCCCTGGGGGTGGGCGCCGCCCTGGGCCTGGCCGGTGCGGTCTTCCAGAGCCTGTCCCGCAACGCCCTGGGCAGCCCCGACATCATCGGGTTCACCAGCGGCGCGGCCACCGGCGCCGTCGCGGTCATCCTGCTGGTGGGCGGCGGGCGGCTGATGGTGTCCATGGGCGCCATCACCGGCGGCCTGCTCACCGCCGCCATCGTGTACCTGCTGGCCATGAAGAACGGCGTCCAGGGGTACCGGCTGGTGCTGGTCGGCATCGGTATCTCGGCGATGCTGGGCGCGTTCCGCGACTACCTGCTGACCCGGGCCGAGCTCACCGACGCCATGAGCGCCCAGATCTGGATGATCGGCAGCCTCAACGCCCGCGGCTGGAGCGAGGTGATCGCGGTGTGGGTGTCCCTGGCGGTCCTGGCCCCGATCCTGCTGTCCCAGGGCAAGAAGCTGCGGTTCATGGAGCTGGGCGACGACACCGCCCGCGCCCTGGGCGTGAACACCCAGGCCACCCAGGTGGTCATGCTGGCCGCCGCCAGCGCCCTGACCGGTGCGGCGATCGCGGTGTCGGGCCCCATCGGGTTCGTGGCCCTGGCCGCCCCGCAGCTGGCCCGCCGCCTCACCCGCACCGGCGGGACCACCTTCGTCGGCGCGGCGCTCATGGGCGCCGCCCTGCTGGCCGTGGCCGACCTGGTGGCGCTGCGCGCCCTGGCCCCCACCCAGCTCCCGGTCGGTGTGGTCACCGCCGTCATCGGCGGCAGCTACCTGATCTGGCTCCTGTACACCGAGTGGCGGCGCGGCCGCGCCTGAGCCCGCTGAAGCCCGCCGAGCCCGCCCGATCCGCGTACCATCCCCACGAGGAAGACCATGACCGTTCACCACTTCGACCGTCTCAGCGGCCAGGAGCTGACGCTCGCCTACGAGCAGCGCGTCATCTCCCGGGACCTGGCCGTCACGATCCCCGACAACTCGTTCACCGTGATCGTGGGGCCCAACGCCTGCGGTAAGTCCACGCTGCTGCGCGCCCTGTCGCGGACCCTCAAGCCCGCCCAGGGGCGGGTGCTGCTGGACGGCCAGGTGATCTCGTCCTACGCCGCCAAGGAGGTGGCGCGGCGGCTGGGCCTGCTGCCGCAGACCTCCATCGCGCCCGACGGCATCGGCGTGGCCGACCTGGTGGCCCGCGGCCGCTTCCCCCACCAGGGGTTCCTGCGCCAGTGGTCCAAGGACGACGAGCGGGTGGTGTCGGAGGCGATGGAGGCCACCGGGGTGGCCGAGCTGGCCGACCGGTCGGTGGACGAGCTGTCGGGCGGCCAGCGCCAGCGGGTGTGGCTGGCGATGGTGCTGGCCCAGCAGACGCCGCTGCTGCTGCTGGACGAGCCCACCACCTACCTCGACATCGCCCACCAGATGGACATGCTGGACCTGTGCGCGCAGCTGCACGACCAGGGCGGGCACACCCTGGTGGCGGTCCTGCACGACCTCAACCACGCCTGCCGGTACGCCTCCCACCTGATCGTGATGAAGGACGGGGCGATCGTCGCCGAGGGCGAGCCCGCCGAGATCGTGACCGCCGAGCTGGTGGAGCATGTGTTCGGGCTGCCGGTGCGGATCATCCCCGACCCCGAGACGCACACCCCGCTGATCGTGCCGGTGGACCGGCGCCGCAATAACGGGCACCGGGCCCTGTAGAACGCGGT
>NZ_JBJJBV010000121.1:0-19423 GCF_045446735.1 Nocardiopsis protaetiae | reverse complement strand
CGGAGCGGGAGCCACGGACCCGCCCGTCCCACGGTCGGGACGGCTAGGAGACGTCGGTGGTGAAGGAGATCGGGTCCATCGCGGTGCCCGCGGGGTAGAAGCCCGCGAACGGCTCGACGGCGTCGGGATGCAGGGTGCCCGCGGCGGACGTGAAGTCGAGCTCGGTGCCGGTGACGTCGACGTTCACCCCGGTCAGCTCGGTGACGGGGACCTCGCCGTAGGCGATCAGGTCGCCCGGCGGCAGGGCCGGGTTCGCGCCGTGGAACTCGCGGCTGGTGACGTCGGCGTACACCGTGGCGGTGCTGCCGTCGAACTCCACCCGCGGGTCGGAGACGCGGATCTCCAGGACCGGGCCCTGCCCGTAGTCGTGGCCGGTGAAGACCACGGTGCCGGAGAACTCCACCTCGCCGGAGATGAAGAACGTCCCGTCGACGTCCCCGCCGGAGGTGGGGAAGTCGATGAGGCCGTTGCCCAGCTTGGTGGCGCCGCCGGAGGCCGTGTAGCCGCCGTTGGCGATCGGGCCGGAGACGTAGGTGCGGAAGGACTGCTTGACACCCCAGACCGCGGAGCCTCCGGAGACCGGGTCCGCGGCGGCCGAGGCCGCCGGGGCGGAGATCGCGAGGAGGGCCGCGGCCAGGGCGGCGGTGGCCGAGGCGGAGGTGAGGGTTCGGAGCGCACGGCGGTTCGTGGCGGTGCCGCGCATGGTCGTCAGGGCCATGGTTCGTCGATTCCCATCGTTGAGAGGACGGTGACCGTTCCCGGGGGTCCGGGGGCGGGGCGGCGGATGTGGGGCCCGTGGGCCCGTGCCGGGGCACGGGCCCGTCATGGAGAGCGGGGGGTCGGTCAGGCCGCGGCCTCACCGGGGAGGTCGTCCCCGGAACCGCGGCGGCGGCGTGCTGCGAAGAGGGCGAAGGCGCCGGTCGCGGTCGCCACGGCGGCGGCCAGGACCAGGACGGTCAGGTCGGTGCCGGTGCGCGGCAGGTTGGCGTTGGGACCCGAGCCCGAGCCGCCGTTGCCGGACCCGCCGTTGCCGGACCCGCCGGAACCCGAGCCGCCGTTGCCGCCCGAGCCGGAACCGCCGTTGCCGGAACCACCGCTGCCGGAGCCGTCGCCCGAGCCGCCCGAACCACTGCCGGAGCCGAACGTCACCGGGACGAACACGTCCTGGCTGCGGTCGCTGGAGCGGGTGTGGTCGTTGCGGGTGACGATGGCGCACTTGACGGCGGCGGCGTTGCAGTCGGTGCTGCCGTCGTCGGCCTTCACCGTGATCTGCACGCTGAAGCCGCCGTCGGTGCCCGAGCCGCTGTAGGCGACGGCCAGGCCCTCGCCGTAGGGCGGCGGGTTGCTGGAGATCCAGGCGGAGGCGCCGCCGGAGCCGTCCATGTCCACGCCGCCGATGCACGGCGACGGGGCCTGTGTGGCGCTCGCGTTGGCGGTGTCGCACAGGGCCACGTAGATGCCCTTGGAGGTGTCGTAGCCGGTGCCGGTGACCGTGACGGTCTCCCCGTCGGGGTCGAGCCCGTCGGTCTTGGACACCGTGATCTTGGGATCGCCCGGGGTCCGGGGCAGGGGCGCCTGCGGCGCGCCGGCCTGGGCCTGCGGGGCGGTCTGCGGCTGCGCCTGCGGTGCCGGGGCGGCCGCGGGCGCAGCGAACGTGACCGGGACCCGGCCCACGACGGCGGCGGCCACCGGGGCGGCCGGGACCGCCACGGGGGCGCTCATCCCGGCGCCGGGCGCCGCGGCCAGCTCCTCGGCGCCGTCGGTGCCGCCCACCGGGGCGTCGCCGCCCCAGGTGCCGGTGACCGGCCCGGAGTCCTGGGCGTTCTCGGCGTCCTGGGCGGAATCCACCTCGACGAGGCGGATCTCGAAGGCGTCCTCGGCCGCGTCCAGTCCGGCCTCGGCGGCGAACCCGGCGCCGGTGACGAAGGTGACGCTGAACACGCCGCGTTCGCCGACCTCGACCGTCACCGCGTTCTCGGTGTCGGTGACGGCCTCGTCCTCGGCCTCCTCGGCCTTGGCGGCGTCGTCGGCGAGCTCCGCCGGGACGGCGAGGGTCGCGATCTCGATGACGGATCCGGGGGTGTGGCCGACCCCGGAGACGGTGACGGTGTCACCCTCGGGGTCCAGCCCCTCGGTCCGGTTGACGGTGGTGATCCGGGGGTGCCCGGCCTCCTCCTGCGGGGGAGCCGGTTCTGCGTGCGCCGTCGCGGGCAGTGCGGTGGAGATCAGCACGGCGGCCGCGGCGACGGCCAGGGGAGGGAGGGACCCGCCCCGCTGCCGCCCGGTGACCGGGCGGGGGGAAACCGCTGCTTGCATCAGGGGCCTTCGGGGTTCGTGCGGGTCCTGCTTGTGGAAGGGGTGACCCGCGTGACGTGCGGATTCGTTTTTAGGTTACGCTTACCTTTGCGAAGTGAGCCTTACCTAACCGGAGTCCGCGACCGGAACAGTTGAACACCGAACCATCGGGCTTGTCAAGATGATGACGAGGTGTCATATAAAGGTCGGTGTCGTCCCTCCCCGCTCCCGGCGACACCCGACCCCGGTCCGACCCGAAAGCGATCCCCAATGGCCCTAGCCGACCCCCGGTCCCACACGCGCGCACGCCGCGGCCCCCGGCGCGGAGCCCGGGCGCTCGCCGCGGCCTGCGCCCTCGCACTCGCCCTCGCCGGCTGCTCGGGCGGCACCGGAGCCCCGGCCGACACCGCCTCCGGCGGCGGCGCCGGGGAGATCCCCGACCTGGCCGAGAACCGCCTCCAGCCCCTGGAGGAGGACTTCGTCCAGCAGCTGCCGGTGACCGTCGACTCCGTCGTGCTCGACCCCTACCGGACCAGCTCCGACCCCCTGGAGTACGAGCAGGTCGAGGTCACCGACGCCTCCAAGATCCTGCCCCTCACCGGGAGCCTGGCCGAGATCGTCTTCACCCTGGGCCTGGGCGACCGGGTCGTGGGCCGCGACGTCGCCGCCACCTTCGACGAGGCCGCCCACCTGCCCGTCGTCACCAGCGGGCACGAGGTCTCCGCCGAGAGCGTCCTGGCCCTCCAGCCCACCGTGATCCTCGCCGACACCCAGACCGGGCCGCCCGAGGCCATCGAGCAGATCCAGCGCTCCGGAATCCCCGTGGTCATCATCGAGGAGGCCTGGTCCTTCGACGAGATGTACCCGCGCTTCGAACGCATCGCCCAGGCCCTGGGCGTCCCCGACGCGGGCACCGCCCTGGTCGAACGCACACGGACCCAGATGGCCGACGTCCGCGAGGACTCCGCCGAGGCCGTCGGCTCGCCCCTGGTCGCCTTCCTCTACCTGCGCGGCACCGCCGGGGTCTACCTCATCGGCGGACCCGGCTCCGGGGCCGACGCCATGCTCGCCGAGGTCGGCGCCCGCGACGCCGGCGTCGAGATGGGCCTCACCACCCCCTTCACCCCCATCACCACCGAGGCCCTCATCGCCGCCCGGCCCGATGTGATCCTGGTCATGACCAAGGGCCTGGAATCGGTCGGCGGCATCGACGGCCTCGTCGAGATCCCCGGCGTCGCCCAGACACCCGCCGGACAGAACCGCGCCGTCATCGACTTCGAGGACGGGGTGCTGCTCAACTTCGGCCCACGCACCCCCCAGGTCATCGCCGCCCTGGCCGACGAGCTGTCCGCGGTCGCGGCCCAGGAGGGCTCGTGACCGCCACCCGGACACCGGCGGCGGAAACGGCCAGGAAGACCGCGCCCGCCCCGGCCCCCGCCGGCCGGGCCCGGCGCCGCCTGCGCGCCGCACTGCTGCTCGGCGGCCTGGCCCTCGGCCTGGTCGTCGTCGCCGTCTTCGCCGCCGGGATCGGCGCCTATCAGATCCCCGCCGGACAGGTCGCCGCCTCGGTCCTGGACGCCCTCGGCGTCCGGGTCGCCGGACCCCTGCCCGACCAGGTCGCCCACACTGTCCTGTGGGACGTCCGGTTCCCCCGCGTGGTGCTCGCCGTCACCGTGGGCGCCGCCCTGGGCGTGGCCGGGGCCATGATGCAGGGCATCTTCGGCAACCCCCTGGCCGAACCCGGCGTCATCGGCGTCTCCTCCGGGGCGGCCGTCGGCGCCATCGTCGTCATCTTCACCGGGCTCACCGTCCTGGGCCACTGGACGATCATCGCGTCGTCGTTCGTGTTCGGCCTGGCCACCACCCTGTTCGTGTACGTGTTCGCGCGCTCGCGCGGACGCACCGAGGTCGTCACCCTGCTGCTCACCGGCATCGCCGTCAACGCCATCGCCGGGGCCGCCATCGGGCTGATGACCAACTTCTCCCAGGACGCCGAGATCCAGACCATCACCTTCTGGCAGCTGGGCAGCGTCGCCACCGCCACCTGGTCCAAGGTCGCCGCGATCGTGCCCTGCCTGGTCGTCGGCATGATCGTCATCCCGGTCTACGCGCGCCGCATGGACCTGCTCTCCCTGGGCGAGGGGCCCGCCCGGCACCTGGGCGTGGACGTGGAGCGCATGCGCCTGGTCCTCATCGTCGCCCTGGCCCTGCTCACCTCGGCCGCCGTGGCCTTCGCCGGGATCGTCGCGTTCATCGGCCTGGTCGTCCCGCACATCGTCCGGATGATCACCGGGCCCGGCCACCGCGTGCTGCTGCCCGCCAGCGCCCTGGGCGGCGGCCTGCTGCTGCTCGCCGCCGACCTGCTGGCCCGCACCGCGGCCGCCCCCGCCGAGATCCCCCTGGGCGTGGTCACCTCCGCGCTCGGCGGGCCGTTCTTCTTCTACCTCCTCTACCGCACCCGCGCCAAGCAGGGAGGCTGGTCGTGAGCTCCACCCTTCGACGACGGGCCCGCGCCGCCCTCGCACCCCTGTCCCGGCCGCCCCTGCGGCCCGACCCCGTCGCCGCCGGCGACCCCGTGGTGAGCGCCGAGGGCGTCACCGTCCGCCGGGGCGGGCGCACCCTGCTGGACGGGGTGGACCTCACCGTCCGCGCCGGCGAGCTGGTCGCCCTGGTCGGCCCCAACGGCGCCGGCAAGTCCACCCTGCTCGCCGCCCTGTCCGGCGACCTCGCCGCGGCCGCGGAACGGGGCGGCGCCGACGGCGGCCGCGTCGAGCTCTTCGGCCGCGGGCTCGGCGCGTGGACCCCGCCCGAACTCGCCCTGCGCCGCGCCGTCCTGCCCCAGGAGGCCGCGGTCAGCTTCCCGTTCTCCGTCGCCGAACTCGTCGCCATGGGCCGCGCCCCCTGGGCCGGGCTCGGCGACCCCGCCCAGGACGACGAGATCGTCACCGCCGCCATGGACGGCACCGGCGTCTCCCACCTGGCCGACCGCCGCTTCCCGACCCTGTCGGGCGGCGAGCGCGCCCGCGTGATGCTCGCCCGGGTCCTGGCCCAGGACACGCCGCTGCTCATGCTCGACGAACCCACCGCCGCCCTCGACATCCACCACCAGGAACTCGTCCTGGGCATCGCGCGTGCGCTCGCCGAACGCGGCGGTGCGGTTATCGTGGTCCTGCACGATTTGGGGCTTGCGGCGGCCTACGCCCACCGTGTGGCGATACTCTCCGAGGGACGGATCGCCGCGCAGGGTCCCCCCGCCGAAGTGTTCACCGCATCCCTGCTCAGCGCCGTCTACCGGCACGAGGTCGAGGTCCTGCCGCACCCGAGGACCGGGATCCCGCTGGTCGTGCCCCTCCGGTAGACCCACGGAGCACACGCGAGACGTCCACAGGAGTAGGTCGTATTGGTGTCCACAACGGAACGACAGCCACAGGATGACCCCGGGGCCGGGGAGGGCCGACGCCGTTCCCCCGGCGGCCGCCGGCGCAAACCCCCGCCCCGCACCCGGGCCACCCCCGGCGACGTGGTGCGCGGCTTCGTCCGCTTCGTCGGCGAGATCCTGCTGACCGCCGGTCTCCTCATGCTGTTCTACGCCGCGTACGAGGTGTACGGCTCCCAGTGGGAGACCGACCGCGAACAGCAGGGCCTGGCCGACGGGCTGGAGGAGGCCTGGGCCGCCGCCGACGAGCGCGGCCCCGACTCCGAGCCGCTGCCCGGCAGCGCCGACAGCCGCCTGTACATCCCGTCCCTGGACCTGGACTGGGTCGTCGTCAACGGCACCACCCAGGAGGACATCCGGTACAGCCCCGGGCACTACACCGAGTACCCCAGCAGCCCCGGGCAGGCGGGCAACTACGCCATCGCGGCGCACCGCACCCCCGGCCTGTTCTGGGACATCGACCTGCTGGACAACGGCGACGTCCTGGTGCTGGAGGACGCCGAGAACTTCTACACCTACGAGGTGTTCCGGGAGGAGACGGTCGTGCCCACCGACGTGTGGGTGATCGAACCCGACCCGTTCGACGACGTCGAGGGCGCGGGCGAGCCCCCGGCCGAGGGCGAGGAGGCGGGCGGGGCCGAGCCGGGACGGGCGATCATCACGCTCACCACCTGCGCGCCCAAGCTCAACAACACGCACCGGCTCATCGTGTGGGGCGAGCTCGTCGAGACCACGCCCAAGTCCGAGGGCATGCCCGACAGCATCGCGCACATGGCCCCCGACGCCGACGCGAGCGAGTGAGGAGACCCGCATGTACGGCCTGATCTGGCGCATCCTGCCCGGACCCTGGATCTCCAAGTTCATCATGGCGCTCGGCCTGCTGGTCGGGGCCGCCGCCCTGCTGTGGTTCTTCGCGTTCCCGGCGATCTCCCCCTACATGCCGTTCAACGACGGCGCCGTCGACATCGAGGGCGCCGGCGCGGCCGGTGGGGGAGCGGGGACCGAAGGGGCGGAAGGTGCGGAGGAGTCGGGTGAGGCACCCGCCGACTCCGGCGCCCCCGAGGAGGCCCCGGCCGGGGAGTGACATCCGGCGCGACACGCGCGCCCCGCCGGTCCGTTCGGAAAACGTCCGGACCCGCGGGGCTCGTGTGTGTTCGCGCCCGTATACGCCCGTGCGCGGGCGTTCGCGGGTCTTCGCGGGGGCGGGACCACACCCGCGAGTGTGCGCGGCACCACGGGAAGCCGACCCTGTCCGGTCGGACCGGGCCGCTAACCTCTAGCTGGTGAGTATCGGGGGACGAAACGCATGACGGTGACGCAGACCACGACCGAGGACCGCCTCAGCGGGCTCCGGGCCTGGCAGCGGGAGGCGTTCGAGGAGTACTTCCGCCGGCAGCCGCGGGACTTCCTCGCCGTCGCCACGCCCGGCGCCGGCAAGACCACGTTCGCCCTCACCCTGGCGAGCGAACTCCTCCAGCAGCACGTCATCCGCTCCATCACCATCGTCTGCCCCACCGAGCACCTCAAGAAGCAGTGGGCCGAGGCCGCCGCCCGGTTCAACATCCCCATCGACCCCGACTTCCGCAACGGGCAGGGGGCCCTGGGCCGCCAGTACCTCGGTGCCGCCGTCACCTACGCGCAGGTCGCCGCCCACCCGGCGCTGCACCGCAACCGCACCGAGGCCCGCAAGACCCTGGTGATCTTCGACGAGGTCCACCACGCGGGCGACGCCTTGTCCTGGGGCGACGCCGCCCGCGAGGCGTTCGACCCGGCCACCCGGCGGCTCTCCCTCACCGGGACGCCCTTCCGATCCGACATCAACCCCATCCCGTTCGTGGACTACGTCCAGGACACCGCCGGGGTGCGCCGCTGCTCCTGGGACTACAGCTACGGGTACGGTCCCGCGCTGGCCGACGGCGTCGTGCGCCCCGTCATCTTCATGGCCTACTCCGGCGAGATGCGCTGGCGCACCCGCGCCGGGGACGAGCTGGCCGCCCGCCTGGGCGAGCCGCTCACCCAGGACGCGCTCTCCCAGGCCTGGCGGGCCGCGCTGGACCCCAAGGGCGACTGGATCAAACGGGTGCTCCAGGCCGCCGACCGGCGGCTCACCGAGGTCCGCAAGACCCACGCCGACGCCGGCGGGCTGGTCATCGCCAGCGACCACGAGAACGCCCGCGCCTACTCGCGGATCATCCGCCAGATCACCGGCAAGAGCGCCACCGTGGTGCTGTCCGACGACCCCACCGCCTCCAAGAAGATCTCCCGGTTCGCCCAGGGCGACGACCGGTGGATGGTCGCGGTGCGCATGGTGTCCGAGGGCGTGGACGTGCCCCGGCTGATGGTCGGCGTGTACGCCACCTCCACCAGCACCGCCCTGTTCTTCGCCCAGGCCATCGGCCGGTTCGTGCGCGTGCGCAAGCGCGGCGAGGTCGCCTCGGTGTTCCTGCCCTCGGTGCCCAACCTGCTGGAGTTCGCGGGGGACATGGAGCGCGAACGCGACCATGTGCTGGACCGCACCCCGGCCGAGGACGACGAGTACCCCGAGGACGACCTCCTCAAGGAGGCGAACAAGAAGCGCGACACCCCCGACGCGGGGGAGGAGCTGCCGTTCGAGACGATGGAGGCGTCGGCCGAGTTCGACCGCGCCCTCTTCGACGGCAACGAGTACGGCGGCGTGCCCGGCTCCACCGAGGAGGAGGACTTCCTGGGCCTGCCCGGGCTGCTGGAGCCCCAGCAGGTGGCGCAGCTGCTGCGCAAGCGCAAGGACGACATCAAGGCCGGGGAGATCAAGGCCCGCAAGAAGGACGAGCCGGTCCAGGAGGAGGGCCCCACCCACGAGGTCCTGGCCAACCTGCGCCGCGAGCTGAGCGGGCTGGTCGGCGCCTGGCACCACCGCACCGGCAAGCCGCACGGGGTGATCCACAACGAGCTGCGCCGCGCCTGCGGCGGGCCGCCGGTCGCCCAGGCCACCCCGGAGCAGATCCGCGAGCGCATCGCCAAACTCCGCGTGTGGGCCGTCGGCGGCAAATAGCCGCGGCTGTGTCTTTTCAGGTCTCCGCTCCTCCCACCCGTCGCCCGACGCCGCCCTCAACGGACGGCCTGGCGGCCGCGGCCTGCTTCGGCCCGGCGTGTGGGCGCCCGACAGGAACCTTCGGGCCTTCCGTCGATGCCCTCGCCCTCCCGTCGCCCTCCGCCACCCTCAACGGACGGCCTTCGGCCGCGGTCTTCTCCTCGAAGACATCTCCTCCACGGCCTCCAGAACCCTGCCGGGCGCCCACACGGACGATCCGGGCAAACACTTCGCAAGTTCGCGCCCGGGGTGACGGACGATACGTGTCCATTTCACTACAGTCCGTGAAGTGATTGGACGAAACGCACGCGGCGCGACCGCCGCACTCTGGACCGGACTGGTGATGTGCGGGCTCGCCCTGACCGGAGTGGTCGCGGGCAGCGCCCTGCCCGGCCCCGCCGGGGCCGGGACCGAACGGGCGGCCGCGGCCGACGGGCCCGCCTGCCCGCCGGGCACCGTCGCCCGCCTCGCCGGACCCGGAGTGGACACCGCCTTCAACAGCGGCGAGCTCACCCCCGAACAGGCCGCCCGGTACAACGACCGGCTGCGCGAGGCCCTGCGCTCGGTGCGGTCCCACGAGATCGCCCCGCCGCGCACCGTCCCCGTCGTCGTCCACGTCATCTCCGCCACCGACGGCCGCGGCCACGTCAGCGACGCCCGCATCGACGACCAGATCGACGTCCTCAACACCGCCTACTCCGGCGGCTACGACACCGCGGGGGCCGACACCGGCTTCCGGTTCACCCTCTCCGAGGTCACCCGCAGCGAGAACGACGCCTGGTTCACCGACTTCAACGGCCACCGCGACACCATCCGCTCCGAACTCCACCGCGGCGGCGCCGAAACGCTCAACGTCTACACCGCCGACCTCGGCTCCGGCCTGCTCGGCTACTCCAGCTTCCCGCAGGACTACACCGCCGCCCCCGACCAGGACGGCGTCGTCCTGGCCCACGACACCCTGCCCGGCGGCGGCCGCGAACGCTTCGGCCTGGGCCACACCGGCACCCACGAGGTCGGCCACTGGCTGGGCCTGTTCCACACCTTCCAGAACGGCTGCACCACCCCGGGCGACTACGTCGGCGACACCCCCTACGAACGCGAGGCCGCCGCTGGCTGCCCGCAGGGCCGCGACTCCTGCCCCCACCGCGCCGGCCGCGACCCGGTCACCAACTTCATGGACTACAGCGACGACGAATGCATGACCCACTTCACCGACGGCCAGGCCCGCCGCATGGCCGAACACTGGTCCGCCTTCCGCTCCCCCCACCGCCCCTGACGCCCCGGTGCGGTCAGAGTGCGAGCAGCCTGCGCAGGATCAGCTCCACCCGGAACAGGACCGTGTCCTCGACCATCCCGAAGTGCCGCTCCAACCGCAGCGGCGAGATGGCCCGCAGGTCCTCACATTTGGCGTAGCTGACCTCCTTCAGCCCGGAAGAGCCCGGCTCGATCTCCACGTGGGTCGGGCTCTCCCGGCTCGTACGAGTGAGCGGCACGGCCATGAACACCGGTGGATTCGAGTCCAACCAGGGCTGGCCGCTGACGATGAGAACCGGTCGTCGGTACGCCTGCTCATGGCCGATCGGGTCGCCCAGATCGGCCATGTGGATTTCTCCGCGCCTTACCATGCATCCTCCGCAGTCAGTGCGTCATCGTCGGGGTCGGCCAGATCGTCACGGAGTGTCCCGTCGGCCAGGTATGCGCGCCGGTCTTCGTCGGACAGGCTTGCGTGGTATCGACGCACCTCCTGCCAGAACTCCAGTTCCTCGGCTTCGTCCAAGGCGCGCTCGATGGCTGCGGCCAGGGTGGTGTGTTCGCGCTTGGCACGGCGGCTGATGCGGTCGCGTAGGGCTCTGGGGACCTTGATGGTGGTATCCGTGGAAGTCATACTTACAGTATGCATCTAAACGCAGGGTTTGGGTGTACGGAAACCGGAGCTTAGATGTATGGAATAGGCTTCGGGGCATGGCAGCGAACACCTATCTGACCGGGATCAAGCCCACCGGTGACTTCCACCTGGGCAACTACGTCGGCGCGATCCAGCCGGCCCTGGCGGCCGCGGACGTCTACGACACCTACTACTTCGTCGCGGACTACCACGCGCTCAACACCGTCAAGGACGCGGGCGAACTGCGCCACAGCATCCGGTCCGGGGCTGCCACCTGGCTGGCGTGCGGGCTGGACCCGAACAAGACGGTCATCTACCAGCAGTCCAAGGTCCCCGAGACCTTCGAGCTGACCACCATCCTCACGGCCGTGACCCCCAAGGGCCTGATGAACCGCGCCCACGCCTACAAGGCGGCGCGCGACCGCAACAACGAGGCCGGGATCACGGACCTGGACGCCGGGGTCAACATGGGGCTGTTCAACTACCCCATCCTGATGGCCGCGGACATCCTCATCATGGAGTCCACCCACGTTCCCGTCGGCCGCGACCAGTCCCAGCACATCGAGTACACCGCCGACATCGCCGGGTACTTCAACAACCGGTACGGCCAGGGCGAGCAGGGCTTCGCGTTCCCGCTGCCCAAGGGCGTCATCGACGACAGCGAGGCGAGCATCCTCCCCGGCGTCGACGGCCGCAAGATGAGCAAGTCCTACGACAACCACATCCCGCTCTTCCTGCCGGAGAACAAGCTCAAGAAGGCGATCCGCCGCATCCCCACCGACTCCACGCCGGTCGAGGACCCCAAGGACCCCGACACCTCGGTGCCCTTCCAGCTCCTCACCCACTTCGCCGACGCCGACACGGTCGCCGACGTGCGCAAGCGCCTGGAGCAGGGCGGCATGGGCTGGGGCGAGCTCAAGAACGAGCTGTTCGAGGCCGTCAACACCGAGCTGGGCCCCAAGCGCGAGCGCTACGAGGAGCTCATGGCCGACCCGCAGGAGATCGAGGACATCCTCGAAGCCGGGTCGGTCCGCGCCCGCGAGCGCGCCCGCTCGGTCCTGGACCGCGTGCGCGCCGCCATCGGCGTCGCCTGAGCGGCGGATACGCCCGAGCGGCGGACAAGGCGAGGGGCGGCGGGAGGATCCCGCCGCCCCTTCGCATGTCCGCGGTCAGCCGACCTTCGGCTCGCCCTCCAGCGCCACGCCCGCCTCGCCCAGCTGCGCCAGCGCCGCGTCCACGGTCGGCCGCGCCACCCCGGCGGTCAGGTCGAGCAGCACCCGCGTGCGCAGCCCCTCCCGCACGGCGTCCAGCGCGGTGGCCCGAACGCAGTGGTCGGTGGCGATGCCCACCACGTCCACCTCGTCCACCCCGCGCTCGCGCAGCCACGCGGCCAGCGTCGTCTCCCCGTCCCCGGCCGTCCCCTCGAACCCGCTGTAGGCCGCCGTGTACCGGCCCTTGCTGAAGACCTCCTCGGCCAGCGAGGCGTCGAACCCCGGGTGGAACTCCACCCCCGGCGTGCCCACCTCGCAATGCCGCGGCCAGGTGTCCACGAAGTCCGGTTCGTCGGAGAAGTGCGACCCCGGGTCGATGTGGTAGTCGCGGGTGGCGACCACGTGGTCGTACCCGCCCGAGCGGGCGTGCCCGGTGACGGCCTCCGCCGTCGCGGCGCCCCCGGCCACCGCCAGGCTGCCGCCCTCACAGAAGTCGTTCTGCACGTCCACCACGATGAGCGCCCTGGTCATCCCGGCACCCCTTCCTCTCGTCACCCGGTCACACCGCGTCGGTCATCCGGTCACACCGTCGGTCAATGGAACTCGGCCGGTCATTGGAGCACGGACGCTCAATGGAACACCGTCGGCAGGGCGACCTCGCCCCGCGACATCCGCAGCGCCTGCTCGGGCAGCTCGGCCACCACCGCCCGGTGCCGCTCGCGCGCGTCGTGCACGCTCTCGCGGCCCACCACCTCGCCGTCCGCCACCAGCGGCCGCAGCAGCGGGCGGGTCCCCACCGCCGCCGCGGGCTCGTACGGGAACACCTCCTCGGCGATCGCGGTCCCCCCGTCGTCGAACCGCCGCACCGACCACTTGCGCCCGCCCCGGCTCGGCTTGCCCACCGACCGCTTGGCCACCGGCTCCAGCGGCAGGCCCGCCTCCGTCCCGTGCGCCCGCGCCACCAGCTTGTACACCAGCGACACCGTCGGCGCGCCCGACCCGGTCACCAGGGACGTACCCACCCCGTAGCCGTCCACGGGCGCCACGGCCAGCGCCTGGATGGAGTGCTCGTCCAGGTCGCCGGTCACCACGATCCGGGTCTCGGTGGCGCCGAGCGAGTCCAGCTGCTCGCGCACCCGGGCCGCGGTCTTGCCCAGGTCACCGGAGTCGATGCGCACCGCGCCCAGCTCCGGCCCGGCCAGCTCGACGGCGGTCCGCACGGCCCGCTCCACGTCGTAGGTGTCCACCAGCAGGGTCGTCTGCTTGCCGAGCGAGTCCAGCTGCGCGGCGAAGGCGTGCCTCTCGCTGTCGTGCAGCAGCGTGAACGCGTGCGCCGCGGTGCCGCCGGTGGGCACCCCGTACGACCGCCCCGCCTCCAGGTTGGAGGAGGTCGCGAACCCGGCCAGGTACGCGGCGCGCGCCGACGCCACCGCCGCCGCCTCGTGGGTGCGGCGCGACCCCATCTCGATCAGCGGCCGCCCGCCCGCCGCCACGACCATACGGCTGGCCGCGGAGGCGATGGCGCTGTCGTGGTTGAACACCGACAGGGCGAGCGTCTCCAGGATCACCCCCTCGGCGAAGGTGCCCTCCACCACCAGGATCGGGGACCCGGGGAAGTAGGCCTCGCCCTCGCCGTAGCCCCACACGTTCCCGGAGAACCGGTACTCCGAAAGCCAGCGCAGGGTGGTGTCGTCCACCACACCGTTGTCGGACAGGAAGTCCAGCTCCTCGGTGCGGAACCGGAAGCGCTCCAGCAGGTCCAGGAACCGCCCGGTCCCGGCGACGACGCCGTAGCGGCGCCCCTCGGGCAGACGCCGGGCGAACATCTCGAACACCGACGGCCGGGCCGCGGCCCCGCTGTGCAGGGCGGCCTGGAGCATCGTCAGTTCGTAGTGGTCGGTCAGCAGCGCACTGCCGCCTAGGTCGTTCATGGGCACGAGCCTAATCCGTGGAGCTTCGCGCCTTAACGCCGACCTGCCCTCTGACCACGCCCGGGGTGACCTCGGCCGACGCTAACAATACCCATTCGGTTGGTAGGGAAATTTGTTCCGATACCCTGGGAGGCATGCTGAGGATTGATCGCTCGATCTACGACCAGATCGTCGCCCACGCCCGCCGCGACCACCCGGACGAGGCCTGCGGCATCGTGGCCGGCCCCGCCGGGTCCGACCGCCCCGAGCGGTTCGTCGAGATGATCAACGCCGAGCGGTCCCCGACCTTCTACCGGTTCGACTCCCTCGAACAGCTGAAGGTCTGGCGGGAGATGGACGACCGCGACGAGGAACCCGTCGTGATCTACCACTCCCACACGGCCACCGAGGCCTACCCCTCGCGCACCGACATCTCCTACGCCTCCGAGCCCGGCGCGCACTACGTGCTCGTGTCCACCCGGGACCCCGAGACCGCCGAACTGCGCTCCTACCGGATCCTGGACGGCGAGGTCACCGAGGAACCGGTCGAGATCACCGGGTAGCGACCGGGTGGCACCGGGCCGCCCGACCCACCCCGACCCGACTCGACCCGACTCGACGACCGGACGACCCGCCCCGACGGGGCCCGCGGAATGGCCGCGGGAGCCGCCTCGTTGGGACTGTACGCACATCACGCACATCAACCACGTTCACGGGAAGACACACCTATGGCCATCGAGGTCCGCATCCCCACCATCCTGCGCAACCTGACCGGCGACGCCAAGGTCGTCGAGGGCAGCGGCGCCACCCTGGGCGAGCTGTTCACCGACCTGGACAGCCGCTACCCGGGCATCGCCGCGCGGCTGGTGGACGGCGGCAAGCTGCGCCGCTTCATCAACGTGTACCTCAACGACGAGGACGTGCGTTTCGTCGGCGGCCTGGAGGCGAAGCTCTCCGACGGCGACAACGTCACCGTCCTGCCCGCCGTGGCCGGCGGAAGCCGCTAGGCGCGCCCCATGCGTTACGACTCCCTGCTCGACTCCCTCGGCGGCACGCCGCTCGTCGGCCTGCCCCGGCTCTCGCCCTCGCCGGAGGTCCGGCTGTGGGCGAAGCTGGAGGACCGCAACCCGACCGGGTCCATCAAGGACCGCACCGCGTTCTTCATGATCGAACAGGCGGAGAAGGACGGGCTGCTCTCCCCGGGCTGCACCATCCTGGAGCCGACGTCGGGGAACACCGGTATCTCCCTGGCGATGGTCGCCAAGCTGCGCGGCTACCGCATGGTCTGCGTCATGCCGGAGAACACCTCGGAGGAGCGCAAGCAGCTCCTCGCCATGTGGGGCGCCGAGGTCCACTTCTCCGCGGCGGCCGGCGGCTCCAACGAGGCGGTCCGCGTCGCCAAGGAGATGGCCGCCGAGCACCCCGACTGGGTGATGCTCTACCAGTACGGCAACCCGGCCAACGCCCGCGCCCACTACGAGACGACCGGCCCCGAGATCCTCGCGGACCTGCCGGAGATCACCCACTTCGTGGCGGGCCTGGGCACCACCGGAACGCTCATGGGCGTGGGCCGCTACCTGCGCGAACACCGGCCGGACGTGCGGATCGTCGCCGCCGAGCCGCGCTACGGCGAGCTCGTGTACGGCCTGCGCAACCTCGACGAGGGGTTCGTGCCGGAGCTGTACGACGAGTCGGTGCTCACCACGCGGTTCTCCGTGCCCTCCGACGCCGCCCTCAGGCGGACCCGGGAACTCCTGGACAGGGAGGGCATCTTCGCCGGGGTCTCCACCGGCGGGGCGCTGCACGCCGCGCTGGGCATGGCCCGCAAGGCGGAGCAGGCGGGGGAGCGCGCGGACATCGCGTTCGTCATCGCCGACGCCGGGTGGAAGTACCTCTCGACGGGGGCCTACGAGGGCACCCTGAAGGAGGCGGAGGAACGGCTCGAAGGACAGCTCTGGGCCTGAGGTCCCGACCGGGTCCGACGTTCGACGGCCAGGCGTTCGAGAGTCACAGGGGCGGCACCCGCGGGTGCCGCCCCTACCGTTTCCCCGGGGAGTCCCCTGTGGCCGCGGGGACCGGTGTCCGGATGCGGGTGCATCACTCCCGTGTGCGCCGTGACCCGCCAGTACAGGACCGTAATACGGCGGGAACGAACCACTCGGAACGTGTCATATGGTGTGAAAAATTCACACGTGATCGAGGTCGCGTGAGATGCAGACCACATTTTGTACCACCCGGGCGGGCATTGGGGTAGACCCGTAACAACGGGACAACCGCTGAACCAGCCGCCATCCGTACTCCGCGCACACGGTCGAGGGGGTGCCACGGAGCCGCGCGGCCCTTCGAGAAGGCGACGACGACGTGCGACTCACGATTATCGGGTCCTCCGGGAGCTTCCCGGGGCCGGACAGCCCCGCCTCCTGTTACCTGGTCGAGGCCGACGGCTTCCGCCTGCTCCTCGACATGGGCAACGGCGCACTCGGAGCACTCCAGCGGCACATCGACATCTACTCCGTCGACGCGGTCTACCTCAGCCACCTGCACGCCGACCACTGCTTCGACCTGTGCTCGTACTGGGTCGCCCGCATGTTCCACCCCGACGGCGCCAAACCCCGCATCCCCGTCTACGGCCCGAGCGGCGTCTCCGAGCGCGTCGCCGAGGCCTACGGCCTGGACCCCGACCCGGGCATGACCGAGGTCTTCGACTTCCACGAGCTCACCCCCGGCTCCCTCGACATCGGCCCGTTCTCCGTCCGCGTGGACCGCGTCAACCACCCGGTCGAGGCCTTCGGCATCCGCCTGGAGCACGGCGGGGCGAGCATGGCCTACTCCGGGGACACCGGCGCCTGCGACTCCCTCGTGGACCTGGCCGCCGACACCGACCTGTTCCTGTGCGAGGCCGCCTTCCAGGACCACGTCGAACACCCCAAGGACATGCACCTCACCGGCAGCGAGGCCGGCGAGCACGCCGGCCGGGCCCGGGCGCGCAGCCTGCTGCTCACCCACCTGGTGCCGTGGAACGACGACGACGTCACCCTGGCGGAGGCCCGGTCCACCTACGACGGGCCCATCGACCTGGCCCGCAGCGGGCGGACGCACATCATCGGCGGCTGACCTGCGCGGCCGACCCGGGCGGCCGACCCGGGAGTGGCGTGGCTCCCATCCGCGCACGCCTTTCCCACTCCCGCCCCCGGCGCCACCGCACACGTATACGCTCTTGACCATGGCCCGACCCGACGGACGAGTTCCGACACAACTGCGCCCCGTGACGATCACCCGCAACTGGCTGCGCCAGGCGGAAGGCTCCGCGCTCATCGAGTTCGGGGACACCCGAGTGCTGTGCGCCGCCACCGTCGAGGACGGTGTCCCGCGCTGGCGCCGCGGCACCGGCGAGGGGTGGGTCACCGCCGAGTACGCGATGCTGCCCCGCGCCACCGACACCCGCGGTGCCCGCGAGTCCGTGCGCGGCAAGATCGGCGGCCGCACCCACGAGATCTCCCGCCTCATCGGCCGCTCCCTGCGCGCGGTCGTCGACTTCAAGGCGATGGGGGAGCACACCATCACCCTGGACTGCGACGTCCTCCAGGCCGACGGCGGCACCCGCACCGCGGCCATCACCGGCGCGTACGTGGCCCTCGCCGACGCCATGAAGTGGCTGCGCAAGCGCCGCAACCTCAAGAACAACCCGCTCACCGGCTCGCTGGCCGCGGTCAGCGTCGGCGTCGTCCAGGGCCAGCCCCGGCTGGACCTCAACTACCTGGAGGACTCCGTCGCCGACACCGACATGAACGTCGTCCTCACCGGCGACGGCAAGTTCATCGAGGTGCAGGGCACCGCGGAGGGCGCGGCGTTCGACCGGGAACTGCTCGACAAACTCCTCGACCTGGCCGTCGGCGGCTGCGAGGAGCTGACCGTCCTCCAGAAGAAGGCCCTGGCGGAGTGACCGTACTCAACGGCACCCGCATCGGCGGCGTCGCCGGAGAAGGGGGAATCGTGAAGATCGTGCTGGCCACCCGCAACGCCAAGAAGGTGCCGGAGCTGCGCGCCATCCTCGCGGACGCCGGCGTGACCGCCGAGGTGCTCTCGCTCACGGCCTTCCCGGACGCCCCGGAGGTCCCCGAGACCGAGCCGTCCTTCGTCGGCAACGCCCTGCTCAAGGCTCGCGCGATCGCCGCCCACACCGGACTGCCCGCGGTGGCCGACGACTCGGGGCTGAGCGTCGACGAACTGCGCGGCATGCCGGGCGTGCTGTCGGCCCGCTGGGCCGGCCGCTTCGGCGCCGGGGACCAGGACCGGGCCAACCTGGAACTGGTCCTGGACCAGCTGGCGGACACCCCGCCGGAACGCCGCGCGGGCGCGTTCGTGTGCGCCGCGGCCCTGGTCCTGCCCGACGGCACTGAGGTGGTGTCGGAGGGGGAGATGCGCGGCCGGGTGATCCGCGAGCCGCGGGGGGAGAACGGGTTCGGCTACGACCCGGTCTTCGTCCCGGAGGGGGAGAGCCGCACGACGGCAGAGCTGTCGCCGGAGGAGAAGAACGCCATCAGCCACCGGGGGATCGCCTTCCGCAAGCTGGCGGCGGAGATCGCGGCGATGGTTTGACAGGCCTGCGGGACTTGCGGGGTCTGCGAGGCTTTCCGGGTCTGTGAGGGCTGTGGGACCTGCGGGGCCGGTGAGGCTTGCAAGACCTGATCGAGGGGCGGACCGAGAGGTCCGCCCCTCGGCGTTCGTTCAGCGGGGGCGCGGCCGGTGGGGTGGTGGCGCGGGCGGACCGGGGGCGGATGACCTGCGATGGCATAAAAAGTCCCCGGCGGCCGGTTTGGGACCGTGGGCCCCGGGGGAGGACTCCCTTCGCTCGACGCAACGGCCGCGGCCGTACACGATCCCCGGTGTGGGGGGTCCGGAGCTCGCGGAAACCGCCTACGGGCAGGGGTTCTCGCCCCGCCGGCCAGGCGATTTGACGTCGCGCAAGCTGTTACCTACACTCGAACGAGTCGCTGCGGGACGGCGAACGCCCTGAGGGCGTGTTCGGCCCCGGACCGCGTTGACGCGACACTTCTTCTCCACCTCGACCAGAGCGTCACGGGCATGTGCCCGGAGGCGGTAGGGTTCGAGGGTCGCCCTGAAAAGGGCAACGAAGGAAAACAGGAATTCTGCACTCCTGGTCGGTTCATTCCGGAAAACGCCGATTTGGCGGGACACGGAAACGCTGATAAAGTGAAGACACAACAAAGCGGAAACGCAGACGCCTTCCACGGAAGAGCACCACGGACCTTGCAGGGTCCGGGGCTTGTACGGGAAGGGCGGTTGCTTCTTGAGAACTCAACAGCGCGTGTTCGATTTTCTTTAAGCCAAGTTTGTTTTGGCCCCGTCACACGAACCGGTCGGTGAGACCGGCAGAGTGTGCGAGGTTCCTTTGATTGAGCCAGACATGGTTCGGTCAGGATTGCTTCTAGGTTTCCGCGCCCCCTGTGGGGGTGGCGGTGCAAGACCTTTATGGAGAGTTTGATCCTGGCTCAGGACGAACGCTGGCGGCGTGCTTAACACATGCAAGTCGAGCGGTAAGGCCCTTCGGGGTACACGAGCGGCGAACGGGTGAGTAACACGTGAGCAACCTGC
>NZ_JBJJBV010000120.1:0-20053 GCF_045446735.1 Nocardiopsis protaetiae | reverse complement strand
CCCAGCGACCCCACCCGCACCCGGTAGTCCGCCCCCGGCGCCCGGGACGCCCCCGCGAACACCTCCAGCGGCCCCGTCACATCCAGGCTCTGCACCCCGTCGAAGACGACGATCACGACCTCGTGTCCCATGCCCCCACCCCACCACCCGCCCCCCATGGCCACAAGGTCGCACACCCCACGAAAAAGGACACCCCGCGGGTGTGTCCCCCACCACGAGAAGAAAGACACGAACAGATAACGAGAACTCTCACGCGCCCCCGACGATCACAGCCCCATGACACCCCACCACCACGAACGGACACCCGTGAGGCTCACCGACCGCGACCGGCTGCACCGCAGCCCCGCCACCACCGCACCCAGCGCCCGCCCCCTCGTCGAGTTCCACGACGTGTCCCACACCCCCCTGCTCTCCCACCTGGACCTCACCGTCCACCCCGGCGAACACGTCGCCCTCATCGGCCTGCCCGCCGACCACACCACCACCCTCACCGACCTGCTCACCGGCCGCACCACACCCACCCACGGACACATCACCACCCACACCACCCCCCACATCCACACCGCCCTGCCCCACACCACCCTCGCCCACACCATCACCGGCCGCACCCACCCCGACCCCGACGACCCCCACCTGCACACCGCCCTGGCCCACGCCGGCCTGCCCACCACACCCACCACACCCCTGGCCGACCTCCCCACCCACCTCACCCCCCGCATCCACACCGCCCGCACCCACTACGCCGACCTCACCGACGCCCACCTGCTCGTCCTCACCCACCCCGCACCCGGCGAACACCTCACCCCCACCCCCACCACCGGCCTGCTCCAACTCACCGACCGCCCCACCCACACCCACACCGCCGACCGCATCCTCCTCCTCCACCGCGGCCGCGTCACCGAAACCGGCAACCACCACCAACTCCTCGTCCGCGGCGGCGCCTACGCCCGCCTCTACGCCCTGCGCGGCACCCACCGCACCCACCACCCCTAGACTGGGAACCGTGCCGCCCATCGCCAAGGAACTCACCGTGGGGCAGGTCTCCCAACGCTCCGGCGTGGCCGTCTCCGCCCTGCACTTCTACGAACGCCAGGGACTCATCCACAGCCGCCGCACCGCCGGCAACCAACGCCGCTACCGCCGCGACACCCTGCGCCGCGTCTCCTTCATCCGCGTCTCCCAGCGCGTCGGCATCCCCCTGGCCCGCATCCGCCAGGCCCTGGACCGGCTGCCCGACAACCGCACCCCCACCCGCGCCGACTGGGCCCTGGTCTCCGAACAGTGGCGCGACGAACTCGACGCCCGCATCGCCCAGCTCGTCCGCCTGCGCGACGACCTCACCGGATGCATCGGCTGCGGCTGCCTGTCCCTGGACTCCTGCGTCCTGGTCAACCCCGACGACGCCCTGGCCGCCGACGGCTCCGGGCCGCGCCGCCTGCTCATCGCCGACGACCCCGAGGACCCCGACGACCACGAGGGGACCCGGGCCCAGACCGCCTGAGGGAACACAAAAAGGGCACCCCGGGCCGGGGTGCCCCTTCACCGGTGTCCGCTAGCGCAGCGCGGCGGCCTCGTCACGGCCGCGCCGGGCCAGCTCGTCGGCCCGCTCGTTGCCCTCGTCGCCGCTGTGCCCGCGCACCCAGCGCCACTCCACGTCGTGGCCCGCGGCGACCTCGTCCAGCCGCTGCCACAGGTCCACGTTCTTGACCGGCTTCTTGTCGGCGGTGCGCCACCCGCGCCGCTTCCACCCCGCCACCCACGACGTGATCCCGTTGCGCACATACGACGAATCGGTGTACACCACCACCGGCACCGGCTTGGTCAGGCTCTCCAGCGCCCGGATGGCCGCCATCAGCTCCATCCGGTTGTTGGTGGTCTGCTCCTCACCGCCGTAGATCTCCTTCTCGTGCGCCCCATAACGCAGCCACACCCCCCACCCCCCCGGGCCGGGGTTCCCACTGCACGCCCCGTCGGTGTACACGATCACTTTCTGTTCCCCGTCGCTCATGCCGGGCAATCTACCGCCCCACCCGATAACAAAAAGGCCACACACCCTCGAAAAAGAGCCAATTCCAGGGCCGAAACGCCCACTGGCACCCTGATACGCACACGATCGGCCCCTGAAAGCCCGCCAAAGGCACCCCCGGACACCCCCGCACCCACTCCACCCGCGACACCGAGATCACCCGCCTGCTGCACGACCGCCGCACCCCCGAAGGCAACGCATTCCACACCGGCGGACCCCCGCACACACAAAAAGGGGGCGGGGGACCCACACAGGTCCCCCACCCCCACCAGAACCCCACGGGCTAGCCGGCGAACTCCCGCTCCAGCTCGGCCGCCCGCTCCTCACGACGCGCGAACACATCGTTGGCCATCTCGTTCATCTTCTTCAACACCCGCTTGCGCTCCCGCGCCGACAACCGGTCGATGTACAACCGCCCCAACGTGTGATCCGTCTCATGCTGCAGACACCGGGCGAAATACCCGCTCCCACTCAGCACCACCGGCTCACCGTCCCGGTCCACACCCCGCACCGTCGCACGCTCCACACGCCCCAACTCCGCATGCGGACCCGGCACCGACAAACACCCCTCGTTCTCCACCACCAGGGCATCCTCAGGACCACGCTCGTCCAACACCGGATTCACCACATGCCCCACATGACGCACACCCTCATCGTCAGGGCAGTCATACACGAACACCCGCAGGTCCACACCCACCTGGTTCGCCGCCAACCCCACACCCTCGGCCGCGTACATCGTCACGAACATGTCATCGATCAACCGGCGCAACTCAGCACCACCCAGCATCTCGACCGGCACATCCCGATTACGACGGTGCAGCACATCCTCACCCGTCACCGTGATCCGCCGCACCGAACCCCGCGCCGCCTCCGGCGCCAACTCCGGGAAGTCGGCCACATCACGGCCCTGAACAACGGCCGCCACCTGCGACTCATCCGGCATAGGGGTCCCACTCTCACAACGCGATCACCGGCGGCGCACACCGCCGCACCACCCCGCAAAATAGCACGGAACACCAGGTAGACGACCACGCACCGTCAACGGAACCACGCATTGCCCTGCAACAGACACCGCGCCAGATAATCACGCAACGACACCACCACCAACCGGCGCCGATCCGTCTCATGATCCCACACCACCACACCCGGCCCATAGTCCGTATGCACATACGCGAACTGCGGACCCATGTCCGAATCCCCGAAGAAGATCATCTCGTCGAACGGCGCGTACAACTCCACATAATCCGGCTCACCCCGCATCGCCAGATTGTCCTCCACCAACCGCTGAGCACTCCACACCACCGCATCCCCGTACTCGTTGACCACACCGTCGGTCTCCCGCAGCAACGACGCCAACTCGAACGGCAACGGCAACATCAAACGCTTCTCGACCTCGGCCAACGCCGCCTCATCGGCCGGATCACGAAGATCGGCCTCCGGATACAACTCCAGAATCAGTTCACGCCACACACCCCCGATCATCACAGGTCATGCCAACCCACGGGAAATCGTCGACGGCGAGTTGCGCCAAAAACCCACACCCACCCGGCCCACAACCCACCCACACCCCACCCAACCACCCCGCACCCGACACCCCCGCACACCCACCACCAGGGGAGCCACCACCACCGACCACCACCCACCCGACACGACACAATGGAACCCACCACACCCACACGGAAGAGGACCGGCACCCACCATGGCCACCGCACACCACCACCGCGCAGGCCCCCTCACCACCCTCGCCTACCTCTTCCTCCTCCTCTCCCAGAACACCGCCGCCCTCCTACTCCTCCCCCTCGTCATCGCCTCCGCCCTCCTCTCCCTCATCTGGATCGGCCTCCCCTTCATCATCCTCACCGGCCACCTCCTCAGAACCCTCGCCGACAGCCAACGCCGCACCCTCACTCACCTCGACCACCACCGCCCCGTCCACTCCGGCTACCGCCCCATCCCCCCAACAGGCATCAACCGCCGCGCCAGCGTCATCATCACCGACCCCGCCACCTGGAAAGACCTCCTCTGGCTCATCACCGGAACCGTCAACATCCTCCTCATCGCCCTCCCCCTCAGCCTCATCGGCCACGGCACCTACCAACTCCTCCACGCCCTCAACCTCACCGGCGACCCCGCCATCTACGGCACCTACACCCCCACCGACACCACCGAACGCCTCCTCTTCCTCATCCCCGCCACCCTCCTCATCACCCTCGGCGCCACCCTCGCCACCCCCGCCCTACGCCTCTACACCGCCTTCAACCGCCTCCTCCTCCAACCCTCCGAAAAAGCCCGCCTCACCGCCCGCGTCGCCCACCTCGCCACCAGCCGCGCCAACACCATCGACACCCAGGCCTCCGAAATCCGCCGCATCGAACGCGACCTCCACGACGGCGCCCAAGCCCGCCTCGTCGCCCTCGGCATGAACCTCGGCATGGCCGAACAAATCGTCGAACACGACCCCACCACCGCCCGCGCCATGCTCGCCGAAGCCCGCGAGACCACCCGCACCGCACTCATCGAACTCCGCGACCTCGTCCGCGGCATCCACCCACCCGTCCTCGTCGAACGCGGACTCCACGGCGCCGTCCACGCCCTCGCCCTCACCCACCCCCTCCCCATCACCGTCACCGTCACCCTCCCCGGCCGCCCCGCCGACCCCGTCGAATCCGCCGCCTACTTCGCCATCGCCGAACTCCTCACCAACACCGCCAAACACGCCGACGCCACCCACGCCTGGGTCCACATCAACCACGGCAACGACCGCCTCGTCATCACCGTCACCGACAACGGCCACGGCGGCGCCGACGCCACCCCCGGCAGCGGACTCGCCGGCATCCACCGACGCGTCGACGCCTTCGATGGCACGATGAACATCACCAGCCCCACCGGCGGACCCACCATCGTCACCCTGGAGATCCCATGCGCGTTGTCATCGCCGAAGACCTCGCCCTCCTCCGAGAAGGACTGATCAAACTCCTCCAAGCCCACGACTTCACCGTCGTCGCCGCCGTCGACAACGGCCCTGACCTCCACAAAGCCCTCACCGACCACCGCCCCGACGTCGCCGTCGTCGACGTCCGCCTACCCCCCACCTTCACCGACGAAGGCCTCCAAGCCGCCATCTCCGCCCGCGCCCAGATCCCCGGCCTGCCCATCCTCGTCCTGTCCCAGCACGTCGAACAGCTCTACGCCCGCGAACTCCTCTCCGACGACACCGGCGGCGTCGGCTACCTCCTCAAAGACCGCGTCTTCGACATCGGCCAATTCATCGAAGCCGTCCGCCGCGTCGCCGCCGGCGGCACCGCCATGGACCCCGCCGTCATCTCCCAACTCCTCGCCCGCCAGGACAGCCAAGGACCCCTCGGCCAACTCACCCCCCGCGAACGCGAAGTCCTCTCCGAAATGGCCGAAGGCCGCTCCAACTCCGCCATCGCCGGACGCCTCTACATCACCGAAAAAGCCGTCAGCAAACACATCAACAACATCTTCACCAAACTCGACCTACCCCCCTCCTCCGACGACAGCCGCCGCGTCCTCGCCGTCCTCGCCTACCTCAACGGCCAATAGACACAACACCAAGGGCCCCGGGACTTCACGCCCCGGGGCCCCGCCCATGTACCGCTACTGCTCCCGGCGCACCCGGTACAACCCGTCGATCTCCTCCGAGAACGCCCGCAACACCGCCTCACGCCGCAACCCGCCCGACGGATGCACCAACCCCGACTGCACCGTGAACTCCTCCGCCAGCACATGGAACGACCGCACCGCCAAATGCCGCGGCACACTCCGATTCGCCTCGTACACCAACCCCTGCACCTCCCGCAGAAGATCCCGATCCCCCGCGATCTCCTCCGGCGCCATCGACAACGGCCGACCGTTCACCAAACGCCAGTACTCCAACTGATCCCGCACCAACGTGATCAACGCACTCGCAAAAGGCCGACCCTCCACGATCACCAACACCTGGCTGATCAACGGATGCGACCGCAACCGCGCCTCGAACCCCGCCACCAGCTCCGCATCCGACACCGCCTGCGGCTGCTCCGCCTCCACCACCGGGAACGCCAACGTCGCATCCGGCTCCGGCACCGGACGCTCCACCACCGACCCCTCCAACACCGGCTCCGCAGCGACCTCCTCCACCGGGGCCACCGGAGCCGCCTCCACCGCCGGACGCACCACCCCCGCCGAGAACCGCCCCGGCACCGGCTCCACCGCCGCCTGCTCCCGCAACCGGCCACTCACCGACACGAACCCGTCACCGTCCACCGACCCGGCGAACCCCGTCGCCAACCACCCCTCACGGAACGCCGACCGCGTCCCGACCTCATCACCCCAATAACCCGCGAACACCGCACCACCGCGCACATGGGCCTCACCCTCACGCGACACCCACACCTCACGCCCCTCCAACGCACGACCCACCGAACCCGGCACCCGCGCCCCCACCGCGTTCGCCGCGAACGCCCCCGCCGTCTCCGCCGTACCGAACACCTGCACCACCGGCACCCCCACACCCCCGTAGAAGGAGTCCAACCGGTCCGACAACCCCCCGCCCCAGCACACCACCAGATGCGTACGGTCCCCCAACGTCTCCCGCACCTTCGCGAACTGCCAGTCGTACATCGACCGCGACAGACGCTGCCACGCACCCTTCTTCGGCGAACGGTCGAACTGCACCGCCGCGTCCACCGCCGAATTGAACGTCCCCAGCGAATCCCACCCCGTCGAACGGGCACTACCCCGCTCCCCCTCGAAGACCTCCTCCAACACCCCCCGACCGCACACCAGCACCGACGGCCGGAACCGCTGCGCCCGCTCCAGGAACCGGCCACCGCCCCCCAACCCCAACCGCACCCGGCCCACCACACACGCCACCAACGTCGCCAGACCCTGGATCTGCGACAACGCCGCATCCGACAGCGCCGTCGCCTTACCCGGCCCCAGCTCCGCCACCCGCGGACCCACCCGGTCCACCAGATCCGCCGCCGCACCCAACAGCGCCCCGTGCGACAACGCCACCCCGCGCATCCACCGCGACGCCGTACTCACCGGATACAGCACCACCGCCACATCCTCGGGCACCGTCGCATCCCGCCGGAACCGCACCGACGACGCGTCCATGTACGCACCCAGCGACACGATCTCCGCCAACCCCGGCTCACACCGCCACACCCGGCCCAGATCCTGCGTCTCCCGCTGCAACGCCCCCAACACCCGCAGCGGACCCTCACCCTCCACCACGGCAGCCGCAGGACGCGTCTGACGCACCACATGCACCACACGCTCAGGAGCCGCCGACACCGGCAACGGCACCAGCACCGCCCGCACCGACCACACCGCGAACGCCAACCGCACCCAGTCCAGGTGATCGGCGCACATCACCAGCACCCGGTCGCCCTCACCCACACCGGCGGCCACCAGCCCCTTGGCCACCCCCGTCACATCCGTGGCGAACGCCCCCGCGCTCACCGGCGCCCACCGGTCGCCCCGACGCCCCTCCTCCGGCACCGAGAACAGCTCCGCGTGCGCGTCATCGGTCGCCATCTCGTAGACCAGGTCGCTCAACCCGGACACACGCCGGGCCCATCCACCGGGGCCGACACTCGCCTCGCCCATGACCACAGACCACTCATCCTCAAACAGCGTCGAAAAGCACGAACCCCACCGGCCCGCACATGACAGACATCCCGCGAAAAGGGGGGAAATAGTTCCCCTACAATGCCCAACCTCCCCCACCCACGGCAACATGGAGAGACCCACAAAACACCAAGGCCCCACAACCCCTGACATGGGGTCATGGGGCCTCTAGGGCGTGTTCGGTGGATGCTTCCGTTCGGTTCGGCGCTTGCGCCGAGTGATGGGAGCGGCCGCGAGGCAATCTCTCGCAAGACGACCAGCGAGAGTCAGCCCGGTGTTGGCTGACCGAGCGCAGGCGGCGCCGCGAGAGGCAGCCTGGCAGCCGCGAGTCGGAATGATCCGCCGAACACGCCCGAGCCCTGACCGGATCACACCCGCGCACGCACCGTCCACACGAACGACACACCCGACAACACCGCGGCACCCACCATCACCGCCGCCATACTCACCAACGACGCCTCACCCGACGGAGTCAACCCCGCCAACGCCGCCACACCACCACCCAGCGCGAACTGCAACGCACCCATCAACGCCGACGCCGTCCCCGCCACCGCCGCCGGCTGACCATCCAACGCCGTCACCGTCGCATTGGGCATGATGAACCCCGTACTGAACATCATCAACGCCAACAACCCCACGACCAGCCACAACGACCCCACACCCACCAGAGCCGCCACCAGCAGACCCGACACCGCCGACAGACCCACCACCAGGCCCAGACCCAAACGCCGCAACGTCTCCATCCGACCCACCAGGAACCCGTTCACCTGCGTCCCCGCCAACATCCCCAACGAGTTCACCGCGAACAGCCACGCATACGTCTGCGCCGACACCCCCAACTCCTGCTGCGCCACAAAAGAGAACGCCGACACGTACGTGAACAACATCCCGAAACTCAGACCCAGCGTCAGCACCGGACCCAGGAACCGCGCCTGACGCACCAGCCCCGCCACCGTCACACCCAGCACCCGCGGACCCCGCGCACGCCGCTCCGCCACCGGCAACGACTCCGGCAACCACACCAGCACCAGCACGAAACTCAGCGCCGACATCGCCGCCAGCACCCAGAAACTCAACTGCCACGGACCCACCAGCAACAACTGCGCACCCGCCAACGGCGCCAACAGCGGAGCCAGCATCATCACCAGCGCCAACCGCGAGAAGAACCGCACCGCGTCATCGCCCTTGAACAGGTCGCGCACCACCGCCCGCGAGATCACCGCACCCGCGGCACCCGCCACACCCTGCACGAAACGCAGCACCACGAACAACGTCACATCCGGCACGAACACACACAGCACCGACGTCACCGTGAACACCGCACCGCCCACCAGCAGCGGCACCCGACGCCCCCAGGCGTCACTCATCGGCCCGATCACCAGCTGACCGACCGCCAACCCCAACATGATCGAGGTCAGCGTCAACTGGATCTGCGCCTCCGAAGCCCGCAGATCCTCGGCGATCTGCGGGAACGCCGGCAGATACATATCGGTCGCCAACGGCCCCACCGCCGCCAGCACACCCAGCACCAGGACCAGCAACACCACCGACCGGCGCGCACGCACCACCGGCGGTCCACCCGGGTCCGCCACCGGCCGGGACGCCGTGTCAGGGGAGTTCGGGGACTGCACAGGCCACTCCAAAGGATCTCGACGGGATCGAGGAAGAAGGTTCACAAGAACGAGAAGGGGGCCCCGGCACGTGGGAGCGCGACCAGGGCGGCCACTCCATCCCAACACCGGGACCCTCGGAAAATCTCCTTCAATAACCCCGAAACACCTGTGACATCCCTTACTGCACGGACAGCTACCTGTCCTACCCGAGAGTGCTCCCGCGTTTGCACCGAAGGTGAATCGAATCCACCCCCTGCCCGCCCGTAGGGACGGACGACCCCGGATTGTCACAAGCGGATGTGATGATGCCGAACATGCGGCTCCGGTACTCCTTCCGCGTGTACCCCGACACTGACCAGCGCGCCGCGTTGGCCCGGGCGTTCGGGTGCGCCCGCGTGGTCTACAACGACGCCCTGCGGGCGAGGGAGACCGCACGCGCCCACGGCGAGGCCTTCCCCACGGCCGGGGTGCTGTCCAAGACGCTGATCACCGACGCGAAGAAGACCGAGGAACGGTCTTGGTTGGGCGAGGTGTCGGCGGTGGTGCTCCAGCAGTCGCTGCGCGACCTGGACACCGCCTACCGGAATTTCTTCGACGGTCTCAAAGGCAAACGTCCGAAGATGGGTCCGCCCCGGTTCAAGTCCCGCAAGGACCGGACCCAAGCGGTGCGGTTCACCGCCAACGCCCGCTGGAAGATCACCGACCAGGGCAAGTTGTCCCTGCCCAAGATCGGCGAACTGAAGGTGAAGTGGTCCAGGGCACTGCCCTCGGCCCCGTCCACCGTGACCGTCATCATGGACGCCGCAGGGCGGTACTTCGCGTCGTTCGTGGTCGAGGTCGATGACAAGCCACACCCGGAGACCACCGGGGACGTGGGCATCGATCTGGGGCTGGGGCACTTCGCGGTGCTCTCCGACGGCACCAAGATCACCAACCCCCGATTCCTGCGCCAGGCTGAACGCAATCTGAAAAAGACCCAGCGGGCCCTATCCCGCAAACAGAAGGGATCGCACAACCGCGAAAAGGCCCGCCACCGGGTCGCCCGCGCGCACGCGCGGGTGGCCGACTGCCGCCGCGAGTTCCACCACCAGCTGTCCACCCGGATCATCCGCGACAACCAAGCGGTGTACGTGGAGGACCTGTGCGTGGCCGGACTCGGACGCACCCGCCTGGCCAAGAGCGTGCACGACGCCGGATGGTCGGCGTTCGTGCACATGCTCCAGTACAAAGCCACCCGGTACAGGCGCACCTTCATCAAGGTCGACCGATTCCTGGCCTCCTCCCAGACCTGCCATGTGTGCCGGGCGGTGGACGGACCCAAACCCCTCAACGTACGCACCTGGACCTGCGCCGGGTGCGGCAATACCCATGACCGGGACGTCAATGCATCCCGAATCGTGCTCGCCGCTGGACAGAAACTCGCCCGAGAGCGGGAAGCGGAGAACTGAAACGCCTGCGGAGGCAGGGTAAGACCACCACCCTCGGGTGGGGCACCGGCCCGCGGAACAGGAACCAGCGGACGCCGCGAGGCGCGCCGCGCCCACAACCGCGAGGCCGTGGGAATCCCCGGGGCCCGCCCCGGGGAGGACGTCACCTTACGAGCCGGTCCAGCAACCGCTCCACCTCGGCCGCCGGATCCTCCGTCAACCCCCCGTGGATCGGCCCCGGCTGCACGATCGTGCTCCGCGGCGCCGTCAACCACCGGAACCGCTGACCGGGCCGCTCACGGCCCGCCGCACCGGCCACCGCGCCCCCCCGGCACAGCGCCTCCACCGCGGCCAGCGCACGCCGCACCCCGGCCACGTCCACCCCCGGGTCCAACGCCAGCAGCCGGGCCTCGTCCACCTCCGCACGGGCCGCCAGGAACGCCCGCTCCTGGCAGTACACGATCACCCCGGCGTTCACGCACTCGCCGCGCTCCACCCGCGGGATCACCCGCAGCAGCGCGTACTCGAACACCGCCCGGTCCCGCTCCTCGCCGACCCGGCCCGTCGTCACCGCATCGCTGTACCTGCGCACGCTCACCGACCCACCTCCGGCAGCCACGACCGGTCCTCCACCCGCGCGGCCAGGTGGCGCACGTACGCCTCCCGCACCGCCTCCGGGGAGTCGAACCCCGGCTCGCCCTCCAGCCACACGTCGGGCACCAGCCCCACCACGTCCCGCAGCAGCTCCCCGGTCACCAGCGGGGCCAGCGCCTCGTCCGCGGCCGCCAGGTCCGGTGAGGCCGGCAGCAGGACGTGGTCGGAGGCGTCGTAGGCGCGGGCGACGAAACGGTCCGCGTTGGCCCAGGAGTGGTGGAAGATCAGCGTCGCACCGTGGTCGATCAGGTACGGCTCCCCGTGCCACACCACCATGTTCGGGTTGCGCCAGGACCGGTCCACGTTGCCGGTCAGCGCGTCGAACCACAGCACCCGCCCGGCGAACCCCGCGTCCACCTCGAAGGCGAGCGGGTCGAACCCCAGGGAGCCCGGCAGGAAGTCCATCCCCAGGTTGAGGCCGCCGCTGGCCTTGAGCAGCTCCTGCACCTCCTGGTCGGGCTCCCCGCGCGCGATGACCGCGTCGAAGTCCACCAGCGCCAGCTCCGGAACGGGCAGCCCCAGCGCACGCCCCAGTTCACCGGAGATGATCTCGGCGACGAGGGTCTTGCGCCCCTGGCCCGCACCGATGAACTTCACGACGTACATGCCGAGGTCGTCGGCCTCGACGAGTCCGGGCAGCGAACCGCCCTCGCGCAGCGGTAGGACGTACCGCGTGCCTGTCACTTCTTTCAGCGCCTTCACCACGCCGACCAGCCTAGGACCTCCCCGGCCCCCGCCTTCACCGCCGACCGCCTCCACCGGTCCCGCTACGGCCCTTTGGCGGCCCTCCCGGCGCCGGCCCTCGGACCGCGACACGCCGATACCCCTCTGACCTGGGGCTATGGGAGGGGTGTGCGGCGTAGCCGCACTCCTCTTGTTCTTGTTGTGGCGTTTTACAGAAAACGTGAGCCACCTTCACGATGTAGATTCATACAGGGTTCAGTAGCGCGTCGGCACCCGCGTAGACCCCCAGGACGATCCCCGCCATCACCGCGGCGCTCGCCACCGCCACCAGCACCGGCCCCGCTCCCCGAAGGCGCCGCACGCACGCCCACCCCAGCAGCGCCAGCCCGGCCCCCACCGACAGCGACCAGTACACGGGCGAGGTGGTCTCCAGCAGCCTCAGCAGCCCGTTGGCGCCCTCCCCCACCAGCACCCCGGACATGAGCCCGGCACCGACCGGCGCCCACCACGTCCGATGGCGCACGGCGTCGGCGCCCCACCCCAGCAGCGGACCGATCGTCACCGCCGCCGTCCCCCAGAACAGGGTGTAGAAAATCGCGACCCCATAGCCGCGGAGCATCGACGCCAGGTCATAGCCCGCCACCATGGCCGCCAGCGCCAGGGCACCGATCACCACGCTCACCCACCGGCGCGGCCCCAGCAGCGCCAGCAGGAACGCCGCAAGGCTCCACGAGCCGCCGGAGTTGGCCATCGAGCTCAACGCATCGGGCAGCCACCCCTGCGCGAACGAGGTCGTGAACCCGACCAGCAGGCCGCCAGCCAGGGCGAGCCCCAGGGCCTGGAACGGGGTGAGCGGTGCCCGCGCGGCGGGCGGGGCGGCGGGGGCCGCGGCGGTGTCGTCCATGCCCACCCTCACGCCGCCGGCCGCCCCGCCGGTTCACCCGGCGACCGGACTCACAGCCCAGGGGCCACGGCAACGGTCACAGGTTGTCCTGCGGGTCCTCGCTCCACCCCTCCTCGCCCTCCCCCGGCGTGGGGATCACCGGCGTCGACGGGCCGCCCTCCCCGTCCTCCTCCGGACTGGGATCGCCCTCCTCACCGGTCTCCCCCGAGGGCCCCTCCCCGGGCACCGGCTGGCCCGGGGCGGGCATCTCCGGCGGCGGGAACTGCAACAGGAACCAGTACAGCGCCACCACCAGCGCCAGGATCAGCAGCAGGACCGCGCCCAGCCCGCCGATCAGCCACCAGTTGCCGCGCCCCTCCTCCACCGCGCTGTCGCGCCGGCCCGCCCAGGGCGCCCACGGCACCGCGGGCCCCGACCGGGCCCCCGCCCAGTGCGGCATCACCACCGGCCCCCGGGCGGCGATCCGCCCGGGCCGGCCCGCCTGCTCCAGGAACCGGGCCGCACCCCCGGCCCCGCCGGCCACCGCCACCCACAGCACCGAACGGCCCTGGGTGCGCGCCGACAGCACACCGGGCTCGGCCCGCACCGCCTCGGCGAACCGCTCCCGGGCCTGCGGATCGGCCACCGCGCCCGGGTTCAGCACGGCCACCTCCACCTCAGAGCCCTCGCGGTCGCGCCCGAGGTAGACCACGCCCAGCGCGGACTCCCCCGCCCGGCCCTGGAGCCGGTAGGCGCCCAGCTGGCGCGGATCGCCCGCGTTCAGTCCCATCAGGGGAGCCGTCACGCCCCCACCCCCTCACTTCCCACCGTCCCCCGCGTCCGCTTGCGTCCCCTTCGGCGCGTTGTGCACCGGAACGACGCGCCCGGAGCGGGTAGTCTCGCCCACAGGTGAGTGATCCACAACCTATCCGGCGCCCCGGCGGGGCGCGGGGCCTGGAAGGCGGAACATGGCACAGACCTCACCCGGCAACGGCGCCTCCCCCTCGGGGTCCGAGGGCGCCCCGGGCGAGCCCACCCGGTTGCTGCGCGCGGCGCTGCACGAGGTGTCCACGGTCATCGTGGGCCAGGAACGGATGGTGGAGCGCTCCCTCATCGCCCTGGTCGCCAAGGGCCACTGCCTCATCGAGGGGGTGCCCGGCATCGCCAAGACCCTGGCGGTGTCCACCCTGGCCAAGGTGACCGGCGGCTCCTTCACCCGCATCCAGTTCACCCCCGACCTGGTGCCCTCCGACATCGTCGGCACCCGCATCTACCACCCCTCCACCGAGAAGTTCGACGTGGAGCTGGGCCCGGTGTTCGCCAACTTCGTCCTGGCCGACGAGATCAACCGGGCCCCCGCCAAGGTGCAGTCGGCCCTGCTGGAGGTCATGGCCGAACGGCAGGTCTCCCTGGGCGGGACCACCTACCCCCTCCCCTCCCCGTTCATCGTCATCGCCACACAGAACCCGGTCGAGTCCGAGGGCGTGTACCCGCTGCCCGAGGCCCAGCGCGACCGGTTCCTGATGAAGGTCGACGTGAGCCACCCCCGGGCGCACGAGGAGATGGAGATCCTGCGCCGGATGTCCACCGAGCCGCCCACCGCCCACCAGGTCCTGGACCCCCTCACCCTGGGCGAGCTGCAGGCCGACGCCGAGAAGGTGCACGTCCACCAGCTCATCGCCGACTACGTGGTGCGCCTGGTGATGGCCACCCGCGAACCCGAGGCCCACCAGATGCCGGACCTGCGCGGGGTCCTGGAGGTCGGCGCCAGCCCGCGCGCCACCCTGGGCCTGGTCGCGGCCGCCCGCGCCCTGGCGCTGCTGCGCGGACGCGACTACGTGCTCCCCGACGACGTGCGGGTGCTGGCCCGGGACGTCATCGCGCACCGGCTGGTGCTCAGCTTCGACGCCCTGGCCGACGGGGTCACCGCGATCCAGGTGGTGGACCGCATCCTGGCGACGGTGCCCGCCCCCCGGGTGATCTGGGACGAGCCGCCCAGCGGGGAGACCGCCTCCTTCGCCGCGCGCGGGTGAGGCCCGGTGACCTCCCTGGGCAACGACCCGCGGCTGCGCTCGGCGCTGCGCCGCCTGGACCTGCGCATCGTGCACCGGCTGGAGGGCCTGCTGCACGGTGAGCACCTGGGCCTGCGCCTGGGCCCGGGCTCGGAGGCCGCCGAGGCCCGCCTGTACCAGCCGGGCGAGGACGACGTGCGGCGCATGGACTGGGCGGTGACCGCCCGCACCGACACCCCGCACGTGCGGGACCTGGTCGCCGACCGCGAACTGGAGAGCTGGACCCTGCTGGACCTGTCGGCGAGCATGGACTTCGGCACCGACCGGCACGTCAAGCGCGAGGTGGCGGTGGGCGCGATGGTCGCCGTCACCCTGCTGACCCAGCGGGTGGCCGACCGGTTCGGGGCGCACTTCCTGCACCGGGGGGTGATCCGGCGCTGGCCGGCCCGCTCGGGCAACGAGGCGCTGCTGTCGCTGCTGGCGACGGTGGCGGCCGCCCCCACCGGGGACGCCCCCGCGGGCGGCGAGGGGCGGGGGCTGGCCGAGGCGGTCGACGACCTGGTGCGGTCCCGGCGCCGGCGCGGTCTGCGGGTGGTGATCTCCGACTTCCTGGACACCCCGGCGTTCGGCGGCGAGGTGCCCTGGGAGCGGCCGATGTCGCGGCTGTCCTCCCGCCACCAGGTGCTGGTCGTGGAGGTGATCGACCCCCGGGAGCTGGACCTGCCCGAGGTGGGCGACGTGACGCTGCGCGACCCGGTGAGCGGCCGGGTGCGCGATGTGCGGCTCAACCGCCCGGTGCGCGAGCGCTACCGTGAGGCGGCGCGGGCCCAGCGCGAGGAGGTGCGGCGGGCCCTGCGCCGCTGCGGGGTGCACCACCTGGTGCTGCGGACCGACCGTGATTGGGTACTGGACATTGCACGGTTCGTGATCCACCAGAGGCGGACCGCGCACCGGCTGTCCCGGCGCACGCCGGGGGTGCCGCGATGAGGGCGGGCCGGGCCTGGATACGGGGGAGTGGGCGATGACCTTCCTGGAACCCGAGCGGTTGTGGTGGCTGCTGCTGCTCGTCCCGCTGGTGGGGGCGTACATCTTCGCGCAGACGCAGCGGCGCGAGTACACGGTGCGGTTCACCAACCTGTCCCTGCTGGACCAGGTGGCGCCGCATCGGCCCGACGTGCGCAGGCACGTGCCCGCGGCGCTGTTCACCCTCGCCCTGGGGGTGCTGGTGGCCTCGATGGCGCTCCCGGCGATGCCGGTGGAGCAGCCGCGCGAGCGGGCGACGATCATCGTGGCGGTGGACGTGTCGCTGTCGATGGCGGCCACCGACATCGAGCCGGACCGGCTGCGGGCGGCCAAGGAGTCGGCGCAGGGGTTCGTGGAGACGCTGCCGGACCGGTTCAACGTGGGGCTGGTGGCGTTCTCGGCGCAGGCGACGGTGGTGTCCTCCCCCACCCAGGACCACCAGGCGGTGATCGGGTCGATCGAGAACCTGCAGCTGGGGCCGGGCACGGCGATCGGTGAGGGGGTGTTCGCCTCGCTGGAGGCGATCCGCGGGTTCGACGAGGACTCGCAGGAGGACCCGCCGCCGTCGGCGATCGTGCTGCTCTCGGACGGGGAGAACACCAGCGGCCGGGAGATCGGCCAGGCCTCGGCGGCGGCCCGCGACGAGGGCGTGCCGGTGTCGACGATCGCGTTCGGCACGGGGGCGGCGATGATCGACATCGACGGCTACCAGGTCCCGGCCGACATCGACAAGGAGGCGTTGCAGGAGCTGGCGCAGGTCACCGAGGGGCACTTCTACGAGGCGGAGAGCGGCCACGAGCTGGACGACGTCTACGAGGACATCGGCTCGTCGCTGGGGACCGAGACGGTGCACGAGGAGATCGTCACACGGTTCGTGCTGGTGGCGATCCTGCTGGCGCTGGCCACCTCGATCACGTCCCTGTTGTGGTTCCAGCGCCTGCCCTAGGCTGTTCCGCAAGCCCGTGACGTGCGGTGACGGCAGGTCATGTGACTCTGGTCACATCCCTTTAGGTGGGGTTTACCCCTTTTCCGTCATCTGCACGGGTTAGCGTTGGCATGTTTTGACATGCCCACCCAGTTGAGGACCGATGCCGAACATACCCGCTGCCCCGACCGCCATCTGCTTCGATCTGGACGACACCCTGATCGACGACGTCGCCGCCTCCTCCGCCGGACTGCGCGCGATCATGGAGCGGATCGGCCACCCGGACTTCGGCGCCGCCCGCGCCCTGTGGGACGTGCAGACCGAGATCTCCTTCGGCGCCTACCTGCGCGGCGACATGTCCCTGGAGGAGCAGCGCCGCGAACGCGTGCGCGCCCTGGCCGTCCAGGCCGGCCACTCCGGCATCGCCGACCAGCACTGCGACGAGCTCTACCGCCTCTACCTCGACGTGCACCGCTCCGCCTGGCAGGTCTTCCCCGACACCGCCCCCGCCCTGAACGCCCTGGCCTCCGCCGGATACCGCCTGGCCGTCCTCACCAACGGCATCGAGGCCCTCCAGCACGCCAAACTCCAGGCCCTGGAACTGACCCCCTACTTCCACACCGTGGTCTGCGCCGACAGCGCCGGAGCCGGCAAGCCCGACCCGCGCATCTTCCACCTCGCCGCCCAGCGCCTGGGGGTGGCCCCCTCCGCCTGCTGGCACGTCGGCGACCAGATCCAGGCCGACGGCGTGGGCGCGGTCGCCGCGCGCATGCACCCGGTCATGATCGACCGCCACCACGGCCGCCGCTTCGACGGCGTCACCACCGTCCACAACCTGGACGAGCTGCTGCGCCTGGTCGGCCTGCCCTCGGCCACCGCGGGAACGCTGTGATCCCCGCCCTGCCCCGCCGGGTCACCGCACACCTGCTCACCCGCGCGCCGGGCGGCCCCCGCCTGCTGGGCGCCCGCGTCCTGTTCGGCCAGGACCCCGCCGCCGTCGCCCGCGACCTGGGCGGCCTCGCCGAGGACACCCCGCTCACCGCCCTGGACGTCATCACCGAGGTCGCCTCCACCCCCGGCCGCTCCCCCTCACCCCTGCACGTGGACCGGGTGGTCTTCGCCACCCCCGACGCGGTCGGCGACTGGCCCGCCGTGCTGCCCCCGCAGGGCCTGGAGCCGGGCCTGGCCGAACTCCTGCCCGAGGAGCCCGCCCCGCCCGGCGACCGGCCCCGGCTGCGCCGCATGGCCTCCTACGGGATCGTCACCGACCCGGCCGGACGCATCATGCTCAGCCTCATCGCCGACGGCTTCCCCGGCGCGGGCACCTGGCACCTGCCCGGCGGCGGAGTCGACCCGGGCGAGGACGTCCGCTCGGCCCTGCGCCGCGAGGTCCACGAGGAGACCGGACAGGACGGCGTCGTGGGCCGCCTCATCACCGTCTCCAGCCACCACCGCGTCCCGCCCACCGGCCACGAGGTGTACGCCGTGTGGGTGTTCTCCCACGTCCACGTCGCCCACCCCGCCCCCGCCCGGGTCCTGGAACAGAGCGGCTCCACCGCCGACTGCGCCTGGTACACCCCCGAACAGCTCGGGGACCTGCGCCTGTCCACCACGACCCGCCGCGGCCTGGAGTTCCTGGTCGGCCGCTGACGCCCACGGCGACCCGCCCGACCGGCTCAGCCGGCGGCGCGGGCGCCCCACCGGTCGCGCACCCACCACAGGGCCGCCCCCAGGGCCAGCACCCCGGCGCCGGCCGCCACCGCGTTCAACGGCAGGCTGCACGCCAGCACCACACAGCCCACCAGGCCGCCCAGCGGCACCGGCAGCGGCGGACGCGGCTCGTCGGGACCCAGCCGCAGCGCCGAGGCGTTGGTGATGGCGTAGTACACCAGCACCCCGAACGCGGAGAAGGAGATCGCCCCCGCCAGGTCGGTGAACAGCACCAGGCCCACCACGACCGCGGCGATCGACGCCTCGGCGTACACCGGCACCCCGTGGCGTCCACTCCTCATCGCCAGGACGCGGGGCAGGTGCCCGTCGGCCGCCATCGCCGCCGCCGTCCGGGTCACCCCCATCAACAGGGTGATCAACGCCCCCAGGCACGCCACCGCCGCACCCGCGGCCACCACCGGCACCGCCCACTCCAGCCCGGCCACCCGCACCACGTCCACCAGCGGCGCCGAAGAGTTGATGAGCCGGTCCCGGCCCAGCACGATCAGCGTCCCGGTCCCCACCACCAGGTAGATCGCCAGCACCCCGCCCAACGACAGGGTCACCGCCCGCGGGATCGTGGTCGCCGGATCGCGCACCTCCCCGCCCAGGGTCGCCACCCGGGCGTACCCCGCGAACGCGAAGAAGATCATCCCCGCCGCGCCCAGCACACCGAACGACCCGGGCCAGGGCCCCAGCCCGTCGATCTGCGCCACCGCGGCCAGCCGACCGCTCATCAGCATGGCCACCACCACACCGGCCAGCACCGCCAGCACCACCGCCAGCAGCACCTTGACCACCAGCGTGGAGCGCCGCACCCCCCGGTAGCCCACGGCCGCCATCAGCACCACCGCACCGGCCGCCACCGGCCGCTCCCACCCCGGCAGCACATAGGCGGCGAACGTGAGCGCCATGGCCGCGCACGAGGCGAGCTTGCCCACCACGAACGACCACCCCGCCAGGTACCCCCACAGCTCGCCCAGGCGCTCGCGCCCGTACACGTAGGCGCCGCCCGACTCGGGGTGGCGGGCCGCCAGCCGCGCCGAGGACATCGCGTTGCAGTAGGCGACCAGCCCCGCGATGAGGACCGCCACGGGCAGCCACGCCCCGGCCCCCTCCGCCGCGGGGGCGAACACCGAGAACACCCCGGCTCCCAGCATCGCGCCCGCGCCGATGGCGACCGCGTCGACGGTGCCGAGCACCCGTGCGGGTCCGGCCTGCGGTGAAGAGGTGGTCAACAGGGCGTCTCCTTGCCTGATGGACGTCGGTGGCGGGCTTTCCGGCCCGGGGCCTCCTTCCGGTGGACGTTTCGAGTGTGCCCGATCCCGGTGACCGCCGGGTGCGTTCCCCCGGTGGTGAGGGTGGCCACTTCCGGTCCTCCATGTGTCGGAGACCACCGGTGCGGGCACGGCCGGACCCCCGGCCCTGTAAGGGCCGGGGGTCCGTGTTCGTGATC
>NZ_JBJJBV010000012.1:0-48897 GCF_045446735.1 Nocardiopsis protaetiae | reverse complement strand
CGGCCGGGGTGATCGTGGTGGTCGCGACCCTGGTCGTGGCCATGTTCGCCCTGCGGGTCGTCTCCAGCCTGTTCGAGGAGGAATCGTGACCGGGGTGCTCACCAGGCCGGCGGCCCGCGGACCGGCGCGCCCGCCCGGCGTACAAAGGTCCGGTCGGCGGCGGCGTCCCTTCCGCCCCTGGGTGGCACTGGCCGCCTGGGCCGTGGGGCTGCTGTTCTTCTCGCCCGTGCTGTGGATGTTCCTCACCGGGTTCAAGCAGGAGTCCCAGGCCTCGACCTCCCCGCCCACCTTCTTCTTCGTCCCGACCCTGGACCAGTACGCGGCGGTGATCGGCCGCGGCTTCGTCCCCTACCTGCTCAACTCGCTCCAGGCCTCGGTGCTCTCCACCGTGCTGGCCATCGCCCTGGCGATCCCCGCCGCCTACGCGCTCTCCCTGGCCCGGGTCCCGGGCTGGCGCGACGCGCTGTTCTTCTTCCTGTCCACCAAGCTGCTGCCGCCCGTGGCGGTCATCCTCCCGCTCTACGTCATCGCCCGCGACATCGGCGTGCTCGACGACGTGCGCGCCCTGACCCTGGTCTACACGGCCATGAACATGCCCATCGCGGTGTGGATGATCCGCTCCTTCCTGGCCGAGCTGCCCCGCGAGGTACTGGAGGCGGCACGGGTGGACGGGGCCGGGCGGTGGACCGAGATGTGGCGCATCGTCATCCCGATGATCGCGCCCGGCCTGGCGGCGACCGCCCTGATCTGCTTCATCTTCGCCTGGAACGAGTTCTTCTTCGCGGTGAACCTGACCGCGACACGGGCCTCCACCGTGCCCGTGTTCCTGGTCGGGTTCATCAGTGGCGAAGGCCTGTTCTGGGCCCGCCTGTCGGCCGCCTCCACCATGGCGGCCCTGCCCGTGATCATCGCCGGATGGACCGCCCAGAGGTGGCTGGTCCGCGGCCTGTCCTTGGGAGCCGTGAAGTAATGCGCGCACTGGTCATCAGCGAGCCCGGGAGCTTCGCCGTCGAAGAGGTCGACGACCCGGTCCCCGGTCCCCGGCAGGTCGTGGTCGCCCCCGCCGCCGTGGGCGTGTGCGGGACCGACCTGCACATCCTCGACGGGGAGTTCGCC
Source organism: Nocardiopsis protaetiae (assembly GCF_045446735.1). Taxonomy (NCBI): domain Bacteria; kingdom Bacillati; phylum Actinomycetota; class Actinomycetes; order Streptosporangiales; family Nocardiopsidaceae; genus Nocardiopsis; species Nocardiopsis protaetiae. The sequence continues at coordinate 47,781 of NZ_JBJJBV010000012.1, read as the reverse complement.
CCCACCCCCTACCCGATCATCCCCGGGCACGAGTTCGCCGGGACCGTGGTGGCGGTCGGCTCGGAGGTCACCGGGTTCGCCGCGGACGACCGCGTGGCGGTCGACCCCTCCCTGTTCTGCGGTGAGTGCGCCAAGTGCGTCGTGGGCCGGGGCAACCTGTGCGAACGCTGGAACGCGGTCGGGGTCACCCGGACGGGGGCCTGCGCGGAGTACGTCGCCGTGCCCGCCGCGTCCTGCTACCGGGTCCCCGACACCCTGCCCTTCTCCCACGGGGCGCTCATCGAACCCCTCTCCTGCGCCGTGCACGGGTTCGACCTGCTCCCCGGCCGGGTGGGCGAGCACTACCTCGTCTACGGCGCCGGGACCATGGGCCTGCTCATGGCGCAGCTGGCCAGGGCGGCGGGGGCGGGCAGCGTGTCCGTGGTGGACCCCAACACCGACCGGCTGGCGGTCGCCGCCGCGATCGCCGCCGACGCGGTGGGGGCGGTGGCGGACACGCTCGACCGGACGGCCTGGGACGTGGTCATCGACTGCACCGGCGTGGTCAAGGCCGTCGAGGACGGGCTGACCCGGGTGGACCGCGGCGGGACCTTCCAGGTGTTCGGTGTGGCCCCGGCCGAGGCCGCCGCGTCCTTCTCCCCGTTCCGCGTCTACAACGACGAGGTGACCATCGTGGGGAGCATGGCCGTGCTGCACAGCTACGGGCGCGCGGTCGAGCTGATGGGCAAGGGGGTGATCGACGCCGACACGATGGTCACCGACACGTTCGCGCTGGGCGACTACGGCGAGGCCATCGCCGCGTTCCGCGCCGGGCGGGGCCGCAAGCTCCAGATCGACCCCCGCCGCTGACCGGACCGCCCGGCCCTCCCGCGCGCCCTCGCCCGGCCCCGCGGGAGGGCCGGGCCCCCTGTGCCGTTCCCCCGCGGTCAGAGGAGGTAGAGGTAGGCGGTCAGGCACAGGCCCGCGATGGCGATCACCCAGGTGTAGGGCAGGGTGGACAGCATCGAGCGCTCCGGGCGCACCCCCGCGTACTGGGCGCTCCACACGGTCTGCGTGCTGGTCGGGTCGGAGACGCCCAGGACCTGGCCGTAGGAGGCCATCAGCCCCACCACCGCCGGGGCGGGGTAGATGCCCCCGGCCACCAGCACCCCGGCCACGCCCGCGCCGAGCCCGAAGATGTTCATCGGCCCCCGGTACAGCGCCAGCGGCACCAGCAGCGCGAACACCAGCACGAACAGCGCGACGTGCCCCGGGCTGATGGCGACCACGATCGGCGTCAGCGCCTGCACCGCCCCGGGCAGGTTCACCGCGGCCAGCAGCATGCCGATGGCGATGAACAGCACGATGGGCGGCGCCGCCACGTCGAACGCCCGGTAGAGGGTGCGCAGCGCCGTGGTCGTCATCTCCCGCCAGGGCACCGCGGTGACCAGCGCGAACACCACACCGGCCAGCAGTGACGGGACGATGGGGATCTCCAGGCCCAGGGCCAGGACGATCGGCACCAGCGGGGTGACCAGGGCGTACCAGGGCGCGTCCCCGCGGCGCAGCCGCCGCCGGGCGGCCCGCTCGCGGCGCGAGCCCGTCCCGGCGTCCCCGCCGGTCCCGACCCGCACCGCCCAGGTGTGCCTCACGCCCTTGCGGCGCATCTCGACGAGGATGTAGGCCAGCCCGCCGAGCAGCGCGATCGGGAACATGCGCAGCTGGAAGTGCTGGACGGTGGACACCGGCACCCCGATGGCGTCGGACAGGAACTGCCAGTTGATGAGTTCCAGGGGCAGTCCGGCGGCGATGCCGACCAGCACCGTGCCCGCCGCGACCGTGGGCGTCACACCCACGGCGATCATCGCCGGGATGCCCACGACCCCGGCGAGCATCGCCGCCGGGGCCGAGCCGGTGATGCTGCCGCACAGGATCGCCACCAGGAAGATGCCGACCGCCACCAGGGAGGGGCGCTCCCCGCCGAACTCGACGATCTTGCGGACCAGGGTGGACGCGATGCCGGTCTCGGACATGAGCGTGCCCAGCCAGCTGCCCAGCAGGATGGCCACCATGGTCGCGGCCAGGCGCGGCGCGCCCTCCTGGACGACGGTGCCGACCACGCTCTCCTCCTCCCCGGTGAGCGGCGTACCGGCGATGAGGGCGATGGCGACGGCGAGCAGGACGAGGGCGAAGGCGGTGGGCAGGCGGCGCGTCAGCATCAGGCCGACGCCCACCGCCATGGCGAGAAGGATTCCCAGGGCGGTCACGGGCGGTCTCCGAGGGGTGTGCCGGGGTCCGGTCCGCCGGGACCGGCCCCCTGGTGTTCGAGGGTCGCGGCCAGGGCCGCGGTGAGGGCGAGCGGGCTGCGGCGCAGGCCGCAGCGGGCGTGGGCGTAGGCGTGGGCGGCGATCTCGTCGGCCCCGGCCACGTGGCCGCGCAGGCGCAGGGGTCCCAGGCGCAGGAGGTCGTGGCCGAGCCGGTCGCGCAGGGCGCGGGCGCGGCCGCCGTGCAGCATCCGGTGGGCCTCCTCGTGGGCCAGCGCGGCCCGGCGGACGGCCGCGGGGGTGAAGTCGCTCCCCCAGCCCGCGGCGCGGGCCACCCGGTGGGCGTGGGCGAGGGCGTCGGCGTAGACGACGATGCGGTCGCCCGAGGGGCGGTGCAGGTACTCGGCGAGCAGCACCTCTCCGGGGGCCAGCCCGCCGGTGGGCTCCTCCACGACCTCCGTCCGGGCGGTGTCCGCGGCCGGGGCCTCCCGCGCGAGTTCGCGGCCGAAGGCGAGGGCGCGGGCGGCCCACTCGCGCAGCCGTCCGGGATCGCGGTCCTCGTGCAGCGGGATCAGGGACAGCAGGCCGACGGCGAGGTCGACCTCGTCGGCGGCGCCGATGCGGGCGTACTCCCCGTGCGGCGCGCCGGGGCCACCGAGGCCGCCGGAACCGCCGGGGGTCGGCGGGCCGTTCACCGCCGCCGCTCCATGATCGCGACGACCTGCTCGTCGGGGGCCCGGCGGGCGATCTCGGTCCCGGCCAGGGCCAGCAGGTGTCCGGCGTCCATGACCCCCGACAAGTCGGCGATCTTGGGGCCGAGCAGCAGCCAGACGGCGGGCGGGACGGCGCCGCCGTCGCCGTAGGAGGTGCGCTCCTCCACCAGGTCCTTGAGACGACCCTCGGCCTGCCCGGCGACCAGGGTGTCGACCTCGGCGTCGCCGTTGTGCAGGCGCACCACGCCCTCGTTGTCGACGACGCGGATGTGGCGGCGTTCGCGGGACAGCCGGCCGAACGGCCCCGGGGGCCTGCGGACCAGGCCGAGCACCCGGTAGCGCCCGGTGGCGGCGTACTCGGTGAGGTCGGCGGCGCCGGCCCCGAGGCTGTCGGCCGCGGCGGCGCGGGCCTGTGTCTCGGCGACGGCGGCGGTGCGGTCCCTGGTGCGCAGCTCGGTGGCGCCGGTGGCCACGGCGGTGACCAGGTTGCGCCGCGGGTCGACGGTGACGTCGACCTCCACCCCGTCGGGGTCGGCGCCCTGGGCGACCACGGCCTCCTCGGCCTGGGCGCGCACCGCCAGGACGTCGGCGTGGGTGGCCCCGGGGATGATGCGCTCCACGGACTCGCGGACCAGGGCCAGGGCGACGCCCAGCGGGCTGATCACCTCGCTGTGGGCGGCGATGCGGGCGCCGAGCCCCATGCGCTCGCCCAGGTGCGGGGTGACGGTGGCGGCGCCTCCCCCGCCGCCGACCAGGGCGGCCACCGCCCGGTCCAGGCCGTAGTCGCCGATCAGCGCCTCCACCACGGCCTCGACCTTCTCGACCGCCCTGTCCAGCACCGCCCGGGCGGCCCCGTCCACGTCGGTGCCCAGGGCGCGGGCCAGCGGTTCCAGGGCGGCGCGGGCGGCCCGGGGGTCGGACCGGGCGTAGTCGCCCTCGGGCACCCGGCCCAGGGCGTTGGCCGCGCAGGTGACGGTGAGGGCGAAGCGGCGGGTGCCGTTGTCCAGGACGGCGTGGTCGGCGGCGTCGGACCCCAGCGGGGCGACCCGGACCAGCCGGGCGCCGTCGAGTTCGGCGGGGTCGGCGAAGCAGGCGTAGGGCAGCCCGGCGATGTGCGCGCTGCGCGGGCCCACGTCGGACAGGGCCGCCGCGCCGTCGCCCCCACCGCCGCCCAGGCGGACGATCGAGCCGCCGCCGATGCCGACGGTGCGCACGTCCAGGGCCGACAGGTAGGTCTCCCTGCCGCCCAGCTCGGCGTGTTTGATCTGGACGCGGCCGCGGCGGATGACGCTGATGTCGGTGGAGGTGCCGCCGGTCTCCAGGAAGACGCCCTCGCTGACCTTCTCCCCCATCAGGGCGCCCGCGACCCCGGCGGCGGGCCCGGACAACACGGTGAGCAGGGGCCGGTTGCGCATCTCCCCCAGGGACATCACGCCGCCGTCGCAGCGCATCACCATGAGCGGGGCGGTGATCCCGGCCTTGAGGATGCTGCTCTCGACCAGGTCGGCGGTCTGGAGCATGCGCGGCATGACCCCGGCGTTGAGCGCGGCGGTGCGGGCGCGCTTGGTGAGGCCGTAGAGGCGGGTGATCTCGTGGGTGGCGGTGGCGGGCACCCCGCGGGCGGCCGCCGCCTCCAGGACCGCCCGCTCGCCCTCGGCGTCGTCGACGCTGAAGGGTTCGGCGGCGACGATGACGTCGGCTCCCGCGGACACCACGGAGTCGACGGCGGCCAGGGCGGACCCCGGGTCGTCGGGGCGGCGCAGGGCCGCGTAGCGGACGGGCAGCCGGTGCCCGGAGTCCAGGCGCAGCCGGCCCAGCGAGCGCAGCCGCCCGACGGCGAAGGCGTCGTAGCCGCTGCCGACGCCGACGATGCCGATGGTGGCGACGTCGCCCTCCAGCAGGGCGTTGGTGGCCTGGGTGGTGCCGTGGGCGAGGAAGCCGACGTCGTCGGCGTCCACGCCGACCTCCGCCAGCAGGCGCTCCAGGGCGGTCATGATGCCGTGGGCGACCCCGTCCTCGTGGTCGTGGCTGGTGGGCACCTTGACCTGGCCCAGGAGTTCGAAGGTCGTGGCGCTGACCGCCACCGCGTCGGTGAAGGTGCCGCCGACGTCGATGCCGACGCGGACGGGGTCGCGTGCCGACCTCGTGGCCGGGTCGCTCATGGTGGTCCCCTTTCGTGGTTGGGGCGGGGGGATGGAGGGGAGGGTCAGTAGCCGCGGACGTCGGGCCAACCGCGTTCCACGCCGGTGCGGTCCAGCAGGGCGGTGAAGCGCTCCAGGAGTTCGTCCTTGGCGTGCACCGCGTGCGGGGTGGTGCCGTGGTCCAGGGCGAAGGCGGCCAGCCGCCCGGCGGCCTCGCCGATGTTCCACTCGACGGGGTGCAGGCGGAAGCAGCCGTTGGTGATGTGCGTGGTGCCGATGTTCTTGGCGGCGGGCAGCAGGTTGGTCTCCTGCCGGGGCAGCAGCGCCCCCAGCGGGATCTCGAAGGGCACGCTGGCGATGTCGATGTAGTTGTCGCCGCCGGTGGAGGGGTGCAGGTCGATCCGGTAGCTGCCGATGCCCACCGAGTCGTGGCGGCGCAGGATGCCGTGCGGGCCGCGGACGTCCAGGGACACGTCGTGCTCGGTGACCGTGGTGACCGCCTTGATCCGCCGGGACTCGCGCACGTAGGCGGCCTTGGCCAGGCCGAGTTCGGCGCCGGTGACGTCGGGGCGGGGCCGCAGTCCGGGAAAGCCGGTGCCGCCGTCGGCGCGCGGGGCCTCGGTCTGGAGCCAGTACAGGACCGACAGGGACAGCTGGCGGGCCTCCTCGTGGGCCCGGCGGACGGTGGCGGCGTCCACCAGCCCCTCGATCTCCAGGGCCGGGGTGAGCCAGTAGTCGTTGAGCGGCCAGTTGGCGAGGGTGATGTCGGAGTCGAAGGCGCCGGGCCGGTGCAGCCCGCGGGCGAGGATGCGGCGGAACCCCCACAGCTCCTTGTCCCCGGCGTCGGCGCTCTGGTCGGCGTCGATCGCCAGGGGGTCGGCGGCCGGGTTGGGCACGAAGCCGCGGGAGACGGGTTCCAGGGTGCGCGGGTCCGGGGCCTGGAACCCCAGCAGCGGGCCGGGCCAGAAGTCCGGCCGGTAGGACCGCCAGAAGTCGTACATCCGCGGCCGGTCGATGGTGTGGTCCTCGCCCTCGTGGTGCGAGACCGCGAAGCAGTACGTGATGCCCTGGAGGTTGGCGGGGTCGGCGGTCTCCGGGGCGTGCGGCTCTCCGTGCTCGGAGCGGGCCTCGGCGCCGGTGACGTGGTCGATCCCGGCCAGCGGGAGCAGGTCGCCGTCCTCGGTGGCGTCCAGGACGTAGTCGGCGTGCACGGTGTGTTCGCCGCCCTCGGCGTCGCGCAGGGTCACGGCCAGGACCCGGCCGCCGTCGGTGAGCGCCGCGACCGGCCGGTGGCGTTCCAGGACGGTGATCCGCCCGGCCGAGCGGTGCGGGGCGATCATCTCCTCCAGCACCGCCAGGGCGACGCGCGGCTCGTGGCAGAGCTTGCTCACCCGGCCCGCCCCCGGGTTGAGGGTGCGCGCGGCGGCGGCCTCGGCGCGCAGCGGGTAGACGCGGCGGTAGTGGTCGCGGATGCCCTCGCGCAGGCGGCGGTAGGAGGCGGTGGCGCCGAACTTCTCGATCCAGGGGTTCTCGTCCGGGGGGACGGCCTGGGAGGTGAGCTGCCCGCCGATCCAGTCGGTCGGCTCGGTCAGGACGACCCGGCGGCCGGAGTCGGCGGCGGCCAGGGCGGCGGCGACACCGCCCAGTCCGGCGCCGACGACGAGGATCTCGGTTCTGCTCTCGGTCATACGGGTACTCGGGCGCGGTGCCCCGGGTCGCGGGGCGGCGCCCTTCTCCTTTCGTGCGGCGGGAACGGGGATCACTCCGGGCGCGGGGCGGCGACGGTGCCGCCCCCGACCGGTTCGCAGGGCAGCAGCCGCCGGGTCTCCACGCCCTCCTCGCCCGCGATCAGGCGCAGCAGCAGGCGGACCGCGTCGCGGCCCATCTCGCGCATCGGCACGTCGAACCCGCTGAACACCGCCCCTCCCCCGGGCGCGCGGCCGCGGGCGCCGACCGGCGCCCCGAGCACGGCCAGGGAGAGGTCCCGCGGGCAGCGCAGCCCGGCGCGTTCGATGGCGGCGCCCAACCCGGACAGGGCGGCGCCGGTGTCGGTCTGCTCGACGACGACCGCCGTGACGCCCTCGGCCAGCCAGGCCGCCAGCAGGGCGTCGGGGTCGGCGCCGTCGGTGCGCACCACCAGGTCGGCGGTGCCGGTACCGGCGGCGCGGGCGCCGCGCAGCACGCCCTCCTCCCGGTCCGCCGAGGCCGGGGCCTGGTCGTGTTCGCGCAGGTAGCGGATGTGGCGGTGGCCGGCGGCGGCGAGCCGGGCCATGACCTCGGCCGAGGCCGAGACGTAGTCGGCGCCCACGTAGGGGACGTCCGGTTCGTTGCGGCGGCCGATGTAGACGAACGGGAAGCCGTCCTCCACCAGCCGCCGGATCGGTTCGTCCGGCACGTGGCGGCCGAAGAACAGGCAGCCGTCGGCGACCCGCACCCGCCGCACCGCGGCGGGGTCGTCCGCCCCGGCACCGGCCCGGGAGGAGCCGGTGAACAGGATGAGGTCCTGCCCCTGGGCGGCGGCCTCCTCCTCGACCCCGACCAGGATCGGGTAGTAGGAGTGCGCCACGTCGGTGGGGAAGGTCGTGCTGAACGTGTAGAGGCCGAGCATGGCGTTGGCGGCCGAGGCCAGGCGGGTGGCGACGGGGTCGGGCACGTACCCGAGCCGCTCGGCGGCGTCCAGGACCCGCTGCCGCGTCTCCCGGGCCAGGGACATGCCCACGGTGGTGCCGCGCAGGACGAGGGAGACCGTGGTCTGGGAGACGCCGGCCATCCGCGCGATGTCGGACTGGCGCGGTCGGCGCCGCCCTCTGCCACTCGACGGCTGGCGTGTGTTCTCCACCGGTCACTCCTCTGAGACGGCACCCTAATGCGCATTAGTCCATGACTGTGAGCCGCGTCTCAGAGGTTCGTCAAGGGGTGCGGGGGGATTTCCGTCCGATGACCGTCGAGTTTCGTTAATACGTATTAGAACCTTGACCAGCGCATCGGTGCCGGTCGAGACTCGGTGGCCATCGGTGCACCCCCGCCCCCCGCTCGAAGGGAACCGAGATGTCCGACCCGAACCCCCGAGACCCGCACCCCCCGACACCCGGAATCGACCGCCGGACCGCCCTGCTGGGCACCGGCACGCTGGCCGCCGGGGCCCTGCTCGCCGGGGCCGCCCCGGCGGCGGCCCTCGCCTCCGCCGTCCCTGCCCCCGCACCCGCACCCGCACCCGCCGCGGCGGCGGCGGCGAACGTGCTGCCGACGTACCGGTTCGTGCGCCGGGCGCTCGACACCGCGAACCTGGCCTACAACCCCACCGGGGAGCTGATCTTCCCCTGCCTGCGCGGGACGGTGGGCCGCCTGTCCAACGCCCCCGGCCGCTTCCTGCTCTACTACGCCCCCCACGACGCCCCGGGCGGGATCTGCCTGGCCTACGCGAACAGCCCGGAGGGGCCGTTCACCGAGCACCCGGGCAACCCGATCGTGTCCCGGAACTGGTCGCCGCACTACTCGGTGAGCCACGTGTCCTCGCCGCACGTGCTGTGGAACGCCGAGCACCGCGAGATGTGGCTGTACTTCCACGGCGAGAACACCACCACCCGCCTGGCCCGCTCCCGCAACGGGGTCGACTTCACCTACCAGGGCGTGGTGCTGAACACCGCGATGGTCCCGGGCACCACCGAGGCCTCCTACGCCCGGGTCTTCGACCACCCGCTGCCGAACCGCGGGACGCGCTACGTCATGGTGTTCATGCGCAACGGGACGAACAACCACCGCGACATCGGATGGGGGTGGTCGGCGGACGGCATCACCTTCGACTTCGCCCGCGACCCGCTGGTCCGGCACTCCGACGTGGGCGTGTCCGACCTGTCCGGGCCGCACCTGGTGGTCCGGAACGGGCGCACCCTGGTCGTCTACCACACCGGTGCCGGGGACATCCGGGCGACGGAGGTGGGCGCGGACTTCTCCCGGCGCGACCACCTGGGGGTGGTCCACACGCCGATGGCCGGTCCCCCGGACTCGGGGCGCTCGGCCGCGCCGTCCTACGGGTCCGACGGCGGCGTGCAGTACATGTTCTACGAGGCGGGGCACCGCCTGGGGGCGACCATCGCCATCGCCCGCGCCGACTGACGGCCCATCGGCGTACTCCCGGCGCCCCCGGTCCCGCCGTACACAGCGCAAGGGGGCCGCCGGGCCACAGAGAGACGCCGGCGGCCCCTTCCCGGCGCCATCCCGTCCCCACGAGTGTGCGCCGGGCCCGTCCTCCCTCCTTTCGGAGCAGAGGACGGGGGTCCATGGAGGGGTCACCGGCCGTGGTGCGCCGGTGGCCCCGGGTGTCCGGAATGCACGGGAACCGTGCACCGTCACGGCGGCGTGACCCGGATCGTGCCGCCCCCGGGACGGGCGGCCACCGCCCGGTTCGCGTCACATCCCACCAGTAGCAGACCTTCGGAGACCGCGGCCAGGGCCGACCGGACCATGACCCGCCGCGGAAGGTCGTAGGGGGCGGCCGTCTAGGGTTCGGCCCGCTCGCCGTCCCACGGGAAACGTGTGCCGGTGAGGGTCTCGGAGACCTTCCAGAGCCTGCGGGCGGCTTCGGGGTCGGTGGCGTTCGGTGAGGGCTCGACCAGGGCGGCCGGGCCGCGGACCCCGAAGCGGCTCGGCCCGGCGAAACCGCCGCCGGGGACGTCTCCGACGGTCGCCATCAGGGTCGGGCGGGCGCCGCCCTCCGGGCCCTGGGCGAACAGGCGCGTCCCGATCCCGGTGAGCCGGTCGAGCACCCTGTTCCCGGTGGTGATCGTGAAGCCCGTGGCGGCCCAGCCCGGGTGGGCGGCGGTGGCGGCCACGGTGGACCCCGCGGCGTGCAGGCGGCGCTGCAACTCGGCGGTGAACAGCAGGTTGGCGAGCTTGGACTGACCGTACGCGCCGAACGGGCTGTAGGGGCGGTGTTCCCACTGCGGGTCGTCGAAGTCGATGTGCGCCGACGCATGGCCGCTGGAGGAGACGGTGACGACACGGCGGCCGATCCGGGGGAGCAGGAGGTTCGTCAGCGCGAAGTGGCCGAGGTGGTTCACCCCGAACTGGAGCTCGAACCCGTCGGCGGTGTGCCGGAGGGAGCCGGTCATGGTCCCGGCGTTGTTGACCAGGTAGTCGACGGGTTCGCCGACGCCGTCGGCGAACCGCCGGACCGAGGTGAGGGACGCGAGGTCCAGGTGCCGGACCTCGACCCGCCCGTCCATGGACTTCGCCGCAGCGGCGCCCCTGTCCTGGTCGCGGACCGCGATGATGACCCGTGCGCCCGCCGCGGACAGGGCGGCGGCCGCGGCGGCTCCGATGCCGCTGCCCCCGCCGGTGATGATCGCCGTCCGGCCCCTCTGGTCCGGGATGCGCGCGTTCACAGGACGACCGCGATCTTGCCGTGGACCCGGCGTTCGGCCTGCCGGGCCGCGGCCTCCCGGATCCGGTCGATCGGATAGGTGGTGACCGGCACGGTGAGTTCTCCTTCGAGAATGGCGTCGGTGATGGTCCGCAGGTCCGAAGGGTGCGCGTCACCGGCGCCCGTGGCGTGCACGCCCCCGGCCGGGTCGGGCCCCGCCGCGATCGTGGAGATGCGTTCGGGGGGCACGCCGAGGGAGAGGGCGGCCTCCGCGGCTTCGACCCCGAAGAGGTCCGCGGCCGCGGTCACCGCGGGCGGGCCGAGTTCCCGGACCCGGTCCGCGAGCCCGGGACCGTGGGCCACGGGCTCGGCGCCCAGGCCGCGCAGGAAGTCGAAGGTGCCCGGGGAGGCCGTGCCGATGACCGCCGCGCCGGCGCGCCGGACCAGCTGCACGGCGAAGACGCCGACGCCTCCGGCGGCCCCGCCGATCAGCACGGTGTCCCCGGGCCGGGGCTTGATCGCCGCGAGCGCGGCGGTGGCGGTGAGTCCGGCGACGGGGAGGGTGCAGGCGACCTCGTCGCCGATTCCGTCCGGTGTGCGGAAGAGGGCGTCGTGGTCCGGGTCGAGGACGAGGTGGTCCGCGGCCGCCCGGCCCGGGGCCGCGCCGAACACGCGGTCGCCGACCGCGTAGCCGGACACGCCGGCACCGACCTCGTCGACGACCCCGCTGAAGTCGGTGCCGAAGCCGGCGGGCGCCCTGACGCCGAAACCGGCCGCCACCGCCGCGTCGGACGTGATCAGTGGGTCCATGGCGTTCAGGCCGACGGCGGACACGCGGACCCGCACCCGGCCCGGGCCCGCGTGGGGTTCGTGCACATCACGTAGTTCGAGGACTTCGGGACCGCCGAAGCGGTCGTGGATCACTGCTCTGCCCATCGGTCGATCTCCGTCCACAGTGACGAGACTTTGTCCCGTCACTGTACACGAGGTGATGGGACAAAGTGCCGTAGGATGGGCGCATGGCTCGTTGGGAACCCCGTGGCGCGGAACGCCTTGTCGCGGCCGCGCTGGAACTTTTCGAAGAACGCGGCTACGACGGGACGACCGTCGTCGACATCGCGGAACGTGCGGGACTGACCAAGAGCACGTTCTTCCGGCACTTCCCGGACAAGCGGGCGGTGCTCTTCGGCGGCGACACGCTTTCGGACCTGCTCGTGCGGAGCATCGAGGAGGCGCCTGCGGAGGCCGGGGCGCTGAGCGCCGTCCTGTACGCGTTCGAGAGGATCGGCGGGGAGGTGTTCACCGCCGACCGCCGGGAGCTCAACATCCGCCGGGCCGCGGTCATCGCCGCCGCGCCCGAGCTCCAGGAGCGGGAGGCGTTGAAGCAGCTCGGCCTCGTCGCCGCCATGGTCACGGCACTGCGGCGGCGCGGTGTTCCCGAGCTGGCCGCGGCCGTCACCGCGGACGTGGCGGCACTCGCCTCCAAGATCGCCTACGAGCGCTGGGCTGCCCCCGGGGCCGACGCGAGCTTCTCGGACACACTCCAGGAGGCCCTCGACGAGGTGCGGACCACCTTCTCGTCGCTCTCCTGAGAGGAGCTCCGCTCCCGGATGGTCGACGGGGGCGTCCGCCTCACCGGGCGGACCTGGCCAGCCACCGCGACCGACCCCTGACGCCCGGGCAGGGCCGCGGCCACCGCGGACCGTTCACGCGTCGGGTACGACCACGAAGCTGATGAGCCGACGCCTGCGACCGTCGCCCCGGCCGCGGCCGGCCCGCGACAGGACCGCCGCCTCGACCTCCCGAGTCAGCTCGGCGAACTCCTCGTCGGTCAGCCAGGTCGCCGCCTGCCGGTAGACGACACCGTCCCGGACGGGGTCGGCGCCCTCCTGGGCGAGGTAGCGGTCGAAGTCGGACATCAGCGAGGCGGCGAACGCGGTGAACGCCTGCCGGTGGTCGTCCTCGGTCATCGCCGCCCTGACGTCGTCGTCGATCTCCAGACGGCCTGCGCGTACCCGGTAGGAGCGCTCGACGGCGCCGCGTACGCGCCTCTCCCGCACCACCTCCAGCACCTCCGCCTCGACCAGGACGGCGATGTGCCGGTACATGGTCGCGGGCGGGATGTCGGAGAGGCGGTCGCGCAGCTGCGCGGTGGTCAGCGGGTCGGAGTCGAACAGCGCCTGCACGATCCGCATCCGCACCGGGTGCAGGAGGACGTCTGTGGTTGCCATGACTCAACGTTATCATGTTCAATAACATTCTCATTCATGAGAACAATGGGAGATGGAACATGCCGGACGTCGACATGACGGTCACCGCGGGCAACGGACTCCCCCTGGCGGGGACCCTGACACTTCCGACGGGCGACGGCCCCCATCCGGCCGTCCTCCTGCTGCACGGCTCCGGGAGGCTGGACCGCGACGCCAACGCCGGGCGCGTGCGCATGGAGCTCGGGCCGCCCCTGGCCGCCGCGCTCGCCGAGCGGGGCATCGCCACGCTGCGCTACGACCGGCGCGGCGTCGGGGAAACTCCCGGCGACTGGCTCAGGACCGGGTTCACCGACAACAGGGACGACGCCGCCGCGGCCCTGCGCGCCCTGGCGGAGCGGCCCGGGATCGCCTCCGACGCCGTCGGCGTGATCGGGCACAGCGAGGGGGCCGTCCACGCCATGTCCCTGGGGGCGCGGGAGAAGGCCGCGGCCGTGGTGCTGCTCGCCGGATTCGCGCGCCCGGGCGAGGAGGCCCTGCGCCGGCAGGCCGCCATGACCTCCCGCACCCTGCCGCTGGGCCCGCTGCGGCCCGTGCTGCGCACCCTGGCGAACCGGGCGCTGGCCCGGATCAGGGCGTCCGAACGGGACGTCGTGCGCGTCGCCGGCGCGCCGGTGAACGCCCGGTGGATGCGGGAGATGCTCGCCCACGACCCGAGGGCGGACCTGGCCGGCATCCGCGTCCCCGTCCTGGCGATCACCGGCGACAAGGACGTCCAGGTCGACCCGGCGGACCTGGACGTGGTCCGCGCGCTGGTCCGCGGCGACGTCGAGGTCCACCGGACGCCCGACCTGACCCACCTGCTCCGCCGCGACCCCGGCCCCGCCTCGATCCGCTCCTACCGGCGGCTGCTGCGCCGACCGGTCGACGCCGACGTGCCGGCGCAGGTGGCCGACTGGCTGGCGGACCGGCTCACGGGGCCTTCCCGGGAGGCCCGCGCCGCCGGGTGAGGCCGGGGCCCGGCTGTCAGCCGCAGTCGGCGCAGACCCCCGAGAACTCCAGGGAGTGGGCCAGGGCCCCGAACCCGGTCAGGTGTCCGACCCGGTCGAGCACCGGGCCCAGCTCCCAGACGTACGGCACCTCCTCCACCCGGCCGCAGCCGCGGCAGAGCAGGTGGTGGTGGGACGCGGTCGCGCAGCGCCGGTAGAGCCGCTCGCCCTCCTCCGACCGGATGGTGTCGATCCGCCCCTGGCGGGCCAGGCGGTGCAGGGTTCGGTAGACGGTGGACAGGCTCGGCGGGCGCTCCGCTCCGCTGCGCGACTCCACGAGCTGTGCGTGGACCTCCTGGCAGCTGCGGAACCGCTCCCCGTTCGCCAGCGTGTCCAGCACCTCGTGGTCGTACTTGGACTCTCCACCCATGTGTCAGGGCCCTTCCGTCTCCGTATCCAGGCGGCGACCGGCCGCGAAGCCGAGGCCCGCGCCCACCGCCGCGGTGAGGATCCCGGCGGCCACCAGCCACAACAGGGCGGGTCCGGTGAAGGGCAGGGGCTTGCCGCCGCCGGAGGCGGTGCCCGAGCGGTCCGCACCGCCGCCCGTCCCGCGGTCGGCGGCGTCGCCCCCGGCGGCGCCGTCCCCGCCCGGGCCACCGCCGGTGCCCGGGTCACCCGTGTCGCCGGGGTCGCCGAGGTCGCCGAGGTCGGAAGGGGGCCCGGACGGGTCGGGCGACGGGTCGGGGCTCGGATCGGGATCCCCTCCGGCGCCGCAGGGTTCGACGGCGTCGACGTCGGTGACCGCCTCACCGTGGTCGAGCACGTAGGTCAGCTCGGTCTCCGCCGCCACCGGGGTGCCGTCCGCCAGCACCGCGTCCCAGCGGAATCCCAGGCAGTAGACCCCCGGCTCGGTGAACATCCAGGTGGGCGACTGCGAGGCGGTGCCCGTCCACAGCACGTGTCCGTCGGCGGGCTCCCGGGTCCAGTCGCCCAGCACGGTGCGGTCCTGGGCGTTGTCGTACACCGCGAACGGCCCCGGGCCGCGAACACCGGTGAGCGTCCACGTCGGATCGCCCGCCACCTCATCCGCGCCCAGGCCGGTGGCGTCCCAGCCCACGGACGGGCGGTCCCGGGTGACGTCGTTGTACTGCCGGTCGGTGTAGTAGGGCGTGCCGGGTTCGTCGATCCAGTCCTGGTTGTACCGGCTGACGGTGGAGCGTCGGGCGGCGCGGTCGTGGGCGATCACGTCGTCAGGGTCGTGGTGCACGCGCGGGCCGTCGTGGCGGCATGGAGAAGGCGCCGTCGGTGACGACCGCGGCCACGTCGACGTGGCCCAGGTCCAGGACGGTCCGCTCCGCGCCGTCGTCGGCGAGGGCCGGGATCGCTCCCAGGCCGCCGAGGACGAGGGCCGCGGCGACCGCCCCGGGGGCGAGCCAGGGTCTGGGGCGGGTTTTCAAGGCGTTGCTCCTTGGGGTGCGGCGGCCCGTCCGTAGAAGACGCATGGGGGCGGGATCGGCGGGAGGGCCGCACGGGTTCGGGGGAAAACGGCCTCGATCGGGGCCGGGGGGCACGGGGTGGACACAAGGGGCCACGTGGGAGATTATTGATAACCGTTTTCATTTTCGCAAGCACGAACCCCATCGGACCGGGAGATCTCGAACACCTTCGCCCTCGTTCCCGTCCGTACGGGACTCCCGCCACCAGCCGAGGAGAGAACATCCGTGACCACCGGTCGACCCACCCGCACACTGGTCGTGTCCGGCATCCACGAGAACGCCCGCCGGAGCGTGGTCCGCGCGCTACGGGAGGCCGTGCCCGGGATCCCGGTCCTTCGCTTCGACCCCGCCCGCCCCCTCCCCACCGGAAGCGGGAGGCCCCGGATCGTGGAAGTCCCGGGAGGGATCGACCCGGCGGTCGCCGTCGAGACGATCACGGCCCCCGCCGCCTCCCCGCACACGGCCGTCACCGCGGTGGTCGCCGCGGTGGACGGCCGCCGGTGCGTGGGCGACCTGCTGAGCGACGAGACGGCCCGTGCGCGCGGCCTGCGCGGCGAGGCGGACGATCCGCGCACGGTGGCGGAGGTCCTCCTGCGCCAGATCGACTACGCCGACCACCTCGCCCTGGTGGAGACGGGCCGGAGCGGACACCGGGACCGCCTCTGCGGCCCCCTGCTGAACCACCTCAACCCCGCCGCACGCATCCTCACCGACCCCGCCCCGGCCGATCTGGCGCCCCTCCTCTCCGGCCGCTTCGACGGGGTCGGGGCGGCCTTGCGCCTGACCCCCGCCTTCCCTCCCGTCCCGCCGCACACCGGGGAGCCCGCGGTGACCGTGGTGTGGCGCCGCTTCCGCCCCCTGCACCCGGAGAGGTTCTACGAGGCCCTGGACGAGATGACCGAGGCCGGGGTGCGCAGCCGGGGCCGCCTGTGGCTGGCGAGCATGCCCGACACGATGCTGGCCTGGGAGGCCGTCGGGCCGTCGGTGTCCTTCGAGCGCAGCGGCCCCTGGCTGGCCGCCCTGCCCGCGTCGGTCCGCCCCCTGGCGGCGAGCCTGCGCGGCCCCTCCGGGACCTTCGACTGGCACCCGCGCACCGGCGACCGCTGCCAGCACATCGCCTTCACCGGCCTGGGGGCGGACTCCGCGCACCTGCTGGCGCTCCTGGACTCCTGCCTGCTCACCGAGGAGGAGGTCCTCGCCTGGGAGAAGGACGGCCCGCTGTGCGACGACCCCTTCGGCCCCCTCCTGGAGGGCGGCGGCGACGAGCGGCGCTAAAGTCGAAAACGATTTTCGTTTTCATTCAGCTCTCGCGCATCCCGACCGGAAGGCATCCGTGACCTACGACGACCCCTATCGGCTCTCCGGCCGCTACCTGGACATCATGATCACCGGCTGGTGGGACCACCACGGCGCCGCCGTCGCCGAGGCGCTGCGCGCGCTGCCCCCGGACTCCGGACCCGTCGTGGACGCGGGGGCGGGCGGCGGGCACGGCACCCGCCTGATCGCCCGCACCCTGCCCGGCGCCCCGGTCCTGGCCGTGGAGCCCTCCCCCATCCTGGCCGCGGTCCTGCTCTCCCGAGTCGCCGACGACCCCGACCTGTGCAACCGGGTCACCGTGGACACCGACGACCTCCTGTCCGCCCGCCTGCCCGACCGCATCGGCGGCATGCTCATGGCCAACCTCATCGGCCACTTCGGCCCGCACGAGCGCGACCGCCTCTGGGAGGACCTGGCCCCGCGCCTGGCCCTGGGCGCGTTCGTCCTGGCCAACCTGCCCGCACCCACCGAACCCGAACCCGTGGTGCGGGCCCGGATGACCGAGATCGCCCTGGGGGAACGCACCTACGTCGGATGGGCCGCCGCCGAGCCCGCCGGACCCGAACGCCTCACCTGGCACATGACCTACGAGACCCGCGAGGGCGACCGGGTCGTCTCCTCCGACGACGTCCACTACGACTGGTGGACCGTCTCCGAGGCCGGGCTGCGCGCCGAGACCGCGCCCCACGGCCTGCGCGTCGTCCCCCACGGCCCCGCCGAGGCGGGCCTGTACAAGATCCTCCGGGAGAACTGACCCCATGAGCGCACCCACCGACCTGCCCGTGACCGTACTGTCCGGTTTCCTCGGCGCGGGCAAGACCACCCTGCTCAACCACCTGCTGCGCAACCTGGACGGCCGGCGCGTGGCGGTGATCGTCAACGACATGAGCGAGATCAACATCGACGCCGACCTGGTCCGGGGCGAGGGGCACCTGTCGCGGACCGACGAGCGGCTGGTGGAGATGACCAACGGCTGCATCTGCTGCACCCTGCGCGACGACCTGCTCGAAGAGGTCTCCCGGCTGGCCGCGCAGGGCCGGTTCGACCACCTGCTCATCGAGTCCAGCGGGATCTCCGAGCCCATGCCCGTGGCCGCGACCTTCGCCGTCCCCGGACCCGACGGCCGCCCCCTGCTGGAGGGCGCCCGCCTGGACACCATGGTGTCGGTGGTCGACGCCGCGAACTTCCTCGCCGAACTCCACCGAGGCGACGACCTCACCGACCGCGGGCTGGACGCCTACGAGGACGACGAGCGCACCGTCAGCGACCTGCTCGTCGACCAGGTGGAGTTCGCCGACGTCCTGCTCATCACCAAGACCGACCTGGTCACCGCCGAGGAGGCCGACCGGGTGGAGGCCGCCGTGCGGCGCCTCAACCCGCTCGCCCGGGTGCTGCGCATCGCCCACGGGCGCGTCGACCCGGCCGAGCTGATCGGCGCGGACCTGTTCGACCTCGAACGCGCCTCCCGCGCCCCGGGCTGGGTGGCCGAGCTCAACGGCGACCACGTCCCCGAGACCGAGGAGTACGGGATCTCCAGCCTGGTGTTCCGCGCCGACCGGCCCTTCCACCCGGGCCGGCTGTGGAAACTGGTCTCCTCCGGGTTCGAGGACGGGCGGTACGGCACCGTGCTGCGCACCAAGGGCTTCTTCTGGCTGGCGACCCGCGCCCGCACCACGGGCCTGTGGTCCCAGGCGGGGCCGGTGGCCCGCTTCGAGCCGGCCGGGGTGTGGGACCCCGCCGACGGCGCCGCCCTGGGGTACGCCCCCGAGGACCTGGCCGGCACCGAGCCGGTGGAGCCCCGCCAGGAACTGGTGTTCATCGGCACCGCGCTGCGCCGCCGGGAACTGGAGGAGGCCCTGCGCGCCTGCCTGCTCACCGACGGCGAACTGGCCTCCCCGTGGGACGCGCTGGCCGACCCGTTCCCGGAGTGGGACGTCCACGGCCTGCACGCGCACGCCTGACCGGAGCGCGGGGGCCGGCCGCCCCGGTCTTGAGCTCCCCTTGGTGGACCGGGTCCTAGAATCCAGGGACGATTCCTCACCGGGGCCGGCCCGGCCCCACTCCCACGGGGAGCACCCCATGTCCACGGGTGAAGAACAGCAGACCGCACCGAATGCCCCGGCCCACGGCCCCTACGGCGGCCCGCCGGCGGAGAGGCGGGAACCGGACAGCCGCGTGCACCGCCGCGAACCGCTCTTCCCGCACGAGGTGCTGGAGGGGTGGCGGCACCCGGACGGCGAATGGCACTGGCGCTACCGCGCCCGGGTGGACGCGCGGCCGATCACCGTCCGGATGACCGCCGAGCCCGGCGTCCCCGTGGAGGAGATGGTGGAACGCGTTCGGGCCGTCGCGGTCCTGGGGAGGGGCGGGTGATCCCGTGTACGTCCCGTCCGGAACCCCAGCCGTCCCCGCGGTGCCGCTGACCCTCGAAGTGGTCGACTACCTGCCCAATCCGCACGCCCCGGCGGCGCTGACCGAGACCTCGGGCGGTGTCACCTGGTACCTCCAGCTCGGGGCGTACACGCACGAGACCGCCCGGTCCGCGGCCAAGACCATGTCGGACGCGGTGCTCGCGGCGCTGCTCGCGGGCTTCGGGCTGGACGTCCCCTGCGACGCGGCCCGCCGCGACCCGGTCGGCACCCTGGGCCCGCTCGCGGGCGCGATCGTCACCGCGGCGCTGGTCCCGCCGGCCCTGCGCCCTGGAAAGCCCGACGGGTAAGGGAATCCCGGCCGGTACCGAGATGAAAAAGAATTCATCTTCTCATTTCCGCTCTCCCCGCGGGCGGAACCGGGACAACCCGCCACCGGCGAGGCGAACAGGCCCCCAGGAAACCGAACGGCGGCCTTTTCCCGCGGATATCTCCATGGGAACATCTTCATGGAAACGAGGGGGGCAAACCCACCCGGGCACCCCGAAAGCACCCTGAACAGCACGTACGACCACATCATCCCTCCGGAATCCCGTCGAGGCCACGGCCTCGACGGGCTTTTTATATGGGGGGCAGAGGTGTATCTTTATGCGATCTTTAAGGCGGGATCCCGGTCCGGGAAATCCGGATGCATTCCGCATGCCCGAACCCTTCTCCTCACCGAAGCGAGACCAGGATGGAAAGCACGGACACGGCTGCACCGGCCGCTCCCCCGCACCCGGCGCAGAACACGCCCGCCCGACCCGCGAAGGTGTTCGGCCCCCGCTGCCTGGTCACCCTGCTGGACCTGGAGGCCGACCAGCGGATCCTGTTCGCGGGCCATGATGACTCCCTGGTCCGCAGCGCGCGGCGGCGCGGGGCCCTGCCGGTGAACGCCCTCCCCGACCCCCGCACCGGACACCTGCCGCTGGAGGACGGCTCCGTGCACCACGTGGTCGTTGCCACCGCGGACGCCGCCTGGTGGGCGCCGCCCCTGTCGGCCGAGGCCGCCCGGGTGGCGGCCCCCGGGGCCACCCTGTTGGTCGGCGCGGCCTCCCGGTTCCGCTTCCCCCTGCGCACCGGGGCGCAGACCCCCGCGAGCGGCCGCCGCCTGCTGGGCGCGGCCGGTTTCGGCGGCGTCCGCGCCTACGGGGTCCGGCACGGTTTCCACGACCCGCGCTTCCTCGTGCCGCTGGACCACACCGGGGCGCGCACCTGGTTCCTCACCTCGGCCTCCATGCCGCACCGGCCCTACCAGGCCCGCCTGGCCGGGCTGCTCTCCCTGCTGCCGCGCACCGGCCTGGACCGGGCGTACTTCCCGAACCTGCTGTTCACCGCCCGGCGCGAGCGGGGGCCGCAGTGCTAGACCGCGTCCTGGAGTCCGTGCGCACCGGCCTTCCCGCCACCGCACCGCCGCGGGTGGGCGCCGCACTCGGCCGCCCCCGGGCCGTGGTGCTGGGCAGCTACTGGGAGGGCCGCACGGTCTACGCGCTGTTCGCCCCGCGCGAGCGCGTCCCCGCGCTGGTGGTCAAGGTCGACACCAACGACGACTACAAACCGCGCCTGTACCGGGAGCACGAGGCGCTGCGCCGGGTCGCGGCGACCCCGGCCATGGCGGGGCTCGCGCCCGCCCCGCTGGGGGTGTACGCGTGCGGCGGCTCGGTGGCCCTGGCCCAGACGGCCGTTCCGGGCGTGCCGCTCAACGTGCTCCTGCGCCGCAGGCTCCGGCACGGCGGGCGCCGCAGCGCCCGCGACCATGCCGGGCTGCTGTCCTGGCTCGCGGCCTTCCGGGGCTCCGGTCCCGGCCCCGGCTCCGGCTCCGGGGACACGGTGACCGTCGAACCGGGGACGGTGGCCGAGCGGCTGGCGCGGGCCCTGCCCGCCGACGCCCCCGGATCGGCGGAGCTGGCGGAGTGGGTGGCCGCGGAGGGCGCCCGCTTCGGACCCGTGCCGGTCCCGGTACGGCCGCTGCACGGGGACCTGGGGCCGAGCAACTGCTTCGTCCACCGGGGACGGGTACGGGTGGTCGACTGGGAGGGGTCGCTCGCCCAGGGGCCGCCGCTGGCCGAGACCCTGGTGTTCCTCAACCACTACGCGCGTGCCGTCCCGGGCGCGGACACACGGCTGCGCAGGCCGACGGACACCTTCCGGGAGGCCTTCCTGGGGCGGGGGTGGCTGGGCACCCTGACCTGGGACACCTGGCGCCGCGAGCTGCACGGCCTGGGCGTACCGGCGGAGGCGGACCGCTACCTGTTCACGGCCACCCTGGTCGACCTGGCCGCGGGGCGGGCGGCCACGGCGCACGCCGCGCGCAGGAGCTCGCAGAACACCTGGAAGGGCCTGCTGGCGCTGTACGCCGCCGAGCGGCGACCGGGGTGGACGAGCCCGTCCGGGAGGTGACGGGCCGATGAAGTGCAAGCAAAATTGCACATGGGTCTATTGCTGCAATTAATCTTGCTGTAGCGTGACCGCCATGTCCTTCCCCGAGCGCGTGAACGAGTACCGCGACCGACTGACCAGGTCCGATCGCGTACTCCTCGACGAGATCCTCGCCCACCCGGCGCAGGCTCCGTTCTGGCGGGGCGGCGACGTCGCCCAGCGCGCGGGAGTCCACGCGGCCGCCGCCACCCGCCTGGCGCAGCGGCTGGGATACCAGGGCTACCCGGATCTCCGGGACGATCTGCGCAAGGACCGCGAGGACCGCCTCAACGGGGCCGGGGACCGCTTCCGGGAAGAGCTCCGCGGCCAGGGCCGCGTCCTGGACACGCTCCTGGCCACCGAGATGGACTCCCTGGCAGCGGTCGTCGGACACGTGGAGCAGTCGCAGCTCGACGAGGTCGCCGACCTCCTCGCCGGCGCGCGGACGGTCTACCTGTTCGCGCGGGGCAACTCGGGGATCCTGGCCGAGCTCCTCGACGGCCGGCTGCGCCGGTTCGGGATGCACCCGGTCAACCTCACCGGCCCCGGCCGCGACGTCGCCGAGCGCATCCTGGCGATGTCGGCGTCCGACGCCGTCGTGTCCTTCGCCTTCCGCCGCGCCCCGCGCAACCTCACGGACCTCTACGCCCACGCGACCTCCGTGGGCGCCCGCTCCGTCCTCATCACGGACACCCTGCACACCCTCGACCCGGCTCCGACCACCGTGCTGTCCGCCCCGCGCGGGCACCAGGAGGGCTTCTCCTCCCTGAGCGTGCCGATGCTGATCGCGAACGCCATCGTGCTCACCATCGCCCGGCGGCACCCGGACGCCGTGCTCCCCGCACTCGATCGACTGGACGGCCTGCTCGCGGACTTCGACTGACGGCATCGGCCGCAAGCCCCGCGTGACGGACGGGCCCGTCCCCCCATCCCCCCACCAGCGCGAGAACGACATCCAAGGAACCGTCATGCGCTTGTCAGGAATGCTCTCCGCCTCCGCCGTCCTGCCCCTCGCCGCGGCCCTGGCCGCCTGCGGCGGCGGCACACCGCAGGCCCCCGCCGCGGGCACGGCCGCCGGAGCCCACGAACTCGACTCCGCCACCCCCGACGAGCTCATGGAACTGGCCATGGAGGAGGGCACGGTCACCGTCTACTCCTTCACCTCCCGCATCGCCTCCGTCGAGGAGGCGTTCGAGGCCCGCTACCCCGGGATCGACATGGTCGCCCACGACATCTCCTCCTCCGAGCAGATCACCCGGCTGCGCTCGGAGTCGCAGGCCGGGACCCCGTCGGCGGACGTCGTCTACATCTCCGACGCCCCGGTGGTCATCACCGAGCTCGTCGCGGGCGGCATCCTCCAGAACTACGTGCCGCCGCGCGTCGCCGACAGCGTCCCCGAGGCGTACCGGGAGCCGCTGCTGGCCAACCGGCTCTCCACCAAGATCCTCATGTACAACGAGGAGGCCCACCCCAACGGCACCCCGATCGAGAACCTGTGGCAGCTCACCGAGGAGGAGTGGAACGGCAGGGTCGTCATGGTCGACCCGGGCGTGCGCGGCGACTACCTCGACCTCATGGCGGAGATCGTCCGGCGCTCCGACGAGATGGCGCAGGCGTACGAGGACAACTTCGGCTCCGGGATCGTCCTGGACGAGGACGTCGAGAACGCCGGGCAGCAGTTCATCAAGGACCTCTACGCCAACGGCCTGGTCCTGGTCGACGACACCGACAACGTCAACCAGGCGGTGGGCGCGATCGGCCAGGACGACCCGCCGGTCGGCATCACCTCCTACTCCGACCGCCGCGACAACGACGAGGAGGGCTGGGCGCTCCAGGCCTCCCTGGGGACCGTCCCCTCGCCCGGCATCACCTTCCCCGCCTACATCGGCCTGGTGAACGGCTCGGAGAACCCGGCCGCCGCCCGCCTGGCCGCGGACTTCCTCATGGGCGACGACTCGACGACCGGCGGTCCCGCCTACGAGCCCTTCTACGTCCCGGGCGACTACCCGGTGCGCATCGACATGCTGGCGCCCGACAACGCGGTCTCCCTCGACGAGCTCGGGGCCTGGGACATCGTCCCGGAGGAGACGGCACGGATCCGCGACGGCGTGGCCGACTTCCTGCTGACCCTGTAGTCCCACCGGTCCACATCCCCGCACCCTCCGGTGAAAGGACGCCATGCCGACGGCACCCCCGCCCCGCCGCACCACGGTCGGCGGCACCCTGGCCCGCACCCGGACCGCCCTGCGGCGGCCGACCACGGCGCTGGGGGCCTGCACCCTGCTCATCCTCGCCGCCCTCGTGATCGCCCCGCTCGCCGGGCTGGTCAACACGACCCTGATGGAGGGCAACAGCCGGGCGTGGGCGGACGTCTTCGCCAGCCCGATGTCGGAGAACCTCTTGTGGCGGCCGATGGGCAACTCGATCATCGTGGGGGTGGCCACCGCGGTCGGCTCCACGGTGATCGGCGGGTTCCTCGCCTGGGTGGTCGTGATGACCCGCGTCCCCGGGCGGGGGATCCTCGGGCTGCTGGCGACGATCCCGTTCGCGCTGCCGAGCTTCGCCCTGGCGCTGGCCTGGGACTCGGTCTTCCGCAACGACCTGATCGGCGGCTCCACCGGGATCCTCGTGAACCTGGGGCTCGCCGTCCCCGACTGGCTGGCCTGGGGTCCCGTGCCGATCTCGGCGACCCTGACGGCCCACTACTTCTCCCTGTCGTTCATGATCGTCGCCGCCGCCCTGGCGAGCGTCAACGGGGACCTCATGGAGGCCGCCGAGCTGACGGGCGCCTCCACGCTGCGCGTGGCCCGCGACATCGCGCTGCCGGTCGTGGCGCCGGCGATCGTCTCCGGCGCGCTGCTGGCCTTCGCCGCGGGGGTGTCCAACTTCGTCACGCCCGCCCTGCTGGGCCTGCCGGTCCGGTTCCACACGCTCTCGACCCGGTTGTACGGGGCGATCTCCACCGGTGACGTCGCCCGCGGCTACGTGCTGTCGATCGTGCTCATCGTGGTGGCCGCGATGATCATGTACGCCTCGACGCGGCTCACCGGGGGGCGGCGCGGCTTCGCGACGATCACCGGCAAGGGCGGCCGCCGCCGGGCCGTGGACCTGGGCCGGTGGGGGCGGCCGGTGGCCGGGGCCGCGTGGCTGCTGGTCACCTGCACCACGGTCGTCCCCGGGCTGGTGCTCGTGCTGAGCTCGCTGACCCGCCGCACCAACGACTTCGCGTCCGGGCTGACCCTGCACTACTGGGTCGGCGGCTCCGACCCCGCGTTCGCCCAGGGGCAGCGGGGCATCCTGAACAACCCGATGATCCTCCAGGCCACGTGGAACACGGTGCTGCTCGGGGTGTGCGTGGCGGTCGGCGCTGGCGTGCTGGGCCTGCTGATCTCCTATGTCATCACCCGGTCCACCGGTCCGCGGTGGCTGCCGGGGACCCTGGGCGTGGTCTCGTTCGTGCCCTACCTGATCCCGGGCATCGCGCTGGGCGCCGCGTTCATCGCGCAGTTCGGGGCGCCCATCGGCCCGATCCCGAGCCTGTACGGGACGTTCGCGATCCTCGTGCTGGCCGGGATCGCGTCGACCATCCCGTTCTCCGTCCGGTCGGGCACCGCGGCCCTGAGCCAGGTGTCGCGGGACGTGGAGGAGTCGGCGGTGATGGCCGGGGCCGGGCTGCTGCGCCGGATCGGCGCCGTCATCGCGCCGCTGACCGCCCGCGGCCTGTTCACCGGCGGGGTGCTGGTGTTCGTGCAGATGGTGCGCGACCTGTCCCTGGTCGTGCTGCTGGCGACCCCGGCGATGCCGGTCCTGGCCGTCCTCACCTACCAGTACTCCTCGGAGAACTTCACCCAGCTCGCCAACGCGGTCACCGTCGTCATCGCGGTGATCTCGGTCGGGGCGACCGTCATCGCCCGGCGCCTCGAAGGCGCCTCCCAACCCTGGAACCCGAACTCATGACCTCCACGACGGGCCCCCGAGGGGCGGAAAGGACCGGCATGCGCTCCGGAGCACCCGCGGCCTCCCTGACCATCACCGACCTGCGCAAGGACTTCGGCCGCACCACGGCCGTCGGCGGCATCTCGATCGACGTGCCCGCGGGTTCCTTCCTCGTCCTGCTCGGCCCCTCCGGGTGCGGCAAGACGACGACCCTGCGGATGCTCGCGGGGCTGGAGGACCCGACCGGGGGCGAGATCCGGTTCGGGGACCGCGTCATCGCCCGGGGGGACGGCACCACGGTCGTCGCCCCCAGCGAACGCGAGGCCGGGCTGGTCTTCCAGTCGTACGCGCTGTGGCCGCACAAGACGGTGCGGCAGAACATCGAATGGCCGCTGGTCGTGGCCAGGTGGCCGCGGGCCGAGCGGCGGTCCCGCGTCGAGCGGGTGCTGTCGATGCTGGTGATCTCCGAGCTCGCCGACCGCTACCCGGGGGAGATCAGCGGCGGCCAGCAGCAGCAGCGGGTGGCGATCGCCCGGATGATCGCGCCGCAGCCGCGGGTGCTGCTCTTCGACGAGCCGCTGTCCAACCTGGACGCGCGGCTGCGGGTGGAGACCCGCGGTGAGCTGATGCGCATCCACCGCTCCACCGGCGCGACCAGTGTCTACGTGACCCACGACCAGGTGGAGGCGATGACCATGGCCACGCACATCGCGCTCATGAAGGACGGGCGGATCGAGCAGTTCGGCACGCCGCGGGAGCTGCTGGAGGAGCCGCGCACGCCGTTCGCCGCGACGTTCATCGGCACTCCCCCGGCCAACATCATCCGGTGCCGGGTCGAGGGCGGGCGGCTGCGGGCGTACGGCGTCGACTGCGGGGCCGCCCCCGCCGCCGCCGAGGGCACGGCCGTCCAGGCGATGTACCGGGCGGGTTCGCTCGCACCGGCCCCCGAGGGCGGCCCCGGGTGCCTGCCGGCGACGTTCGCCGACCAGGTGCCGATGGCCGACCGGTGGGTGGTGGGCGCGGACCTCGCCGACGGAACCCGGGTGCACCTGTCCCGCGACACCCCGGTGGAGCTGCGGCCCGGCGACGGTCTCGGGGTGCGCCTGCCCGAGAGGGCGGACGCGTACTTCGACACCACCAACGAGCGCCCGGCGGCCGGGGCGGCCCGGTGATGCGGCTGGTCCTGGTCCGCCACGGCGAGACCGCGTGGAACGAGGAGCGGCGCCTCCAGGGGCAGCGGGACATCGGGCTGTCCGCCACCGGGCGGCGGCAGGTCGCCGCGCTGGCCGAGACGGTCGGGTACCTGGCGCCGGGGTACGTCGTCACCTCGGGTCTGCGCCGCACACGGGAGACCGCCGAGGTGCTGGGGGTCCGCCCGGACGTGTGCGACCCCCGGTTGAACGAGGCGTACCTGGCCGGGTGGGAGGGGCGCTACTCGGCGGAGATCAGGGAGGAGGGCGGCGACGTGTACGCCGCCTGGCGCGCGGGGCGCTTCCACCCGCCGGGGGCCGAGAGCTTCGGCACGCTCACCGAGCGGGTGGTCGCCGGGATCGACGGCGCCGTGCGCGACGCCGCGGCCCGGGGCCACGACCTGCTCATGGCGGTCACCCACGGCGGACCGGCCCGGGCCCTGCTCACGGCCGCGGTCGGGCTCGATCCGGCGCGCACGGTGCCGAGCCACCCCGCCAGCCTCAGCATCGTCGACGTCGACCCCGGGGCCGCCTCCCTCACCGAACCGGGTGCGGCCCGGCTGCGCCTGTTCAACTACGCCCCGGCCCTGTCCCCCCTGGACCCCCCGGACTGACACCGTCCCGGGCATCCGCGGGAAAACCCTTCGACACACGGGCTCCGAAGCGGTGGGATGGCGGTCCGCCGTGTCCACCGCCGCCCACCGCCGGGCGGGCCGAACGCAGGAGTGCGCCCGTGGGAACCGACCGCCCCGCCGTCGACGGCGGCCTCGTCCGGCGCCTGGTCGACGCGCAGTTCCCCCGGTGGGCCGGACTGCCCCTGACCCGGGTGGAACCCGGCGGCTCGGACCACCTGATCCACCGGCTGGGCACGGAGCTGTCCGTCCGACTGCCCCGGCACGCCGGGGCCGTCGGGCAGGCGCACAAGGAGGCCGAGTGGCTGCCCCGGCTCGCCCCGCACCTGCCGCTGGCCGTGCCCGAACCGGTGGCGGTGGGCGAGCCCGGCCTCGGCTACCCGTGGCCGTGGGCGGTGACCCGGTGGCTGGCGGGCGAGGCGGCGACCGCGGAGGCACTGGCCGACTCCCCCGACGCCGCCGTCCGGCTCGCGGGGTTCCTCACCGCCCTCCAGCGCTTCGCGCCCGAGGCGGTCCCGGCCGCGGGCACCCGCGGCGACCTCACCGGCGACCCGCTGTCCGACCGGGACCGCGCGACCCGCGCCGCCATCGCCGCAACAGCGGACGTGTTCGACGCGGTGGCCATGACCGGGCTGTGGGACGCGGCGCTGGCCGCCCCCGCCTGGGGGCGGCCCCCGGTGTGGTTCCACGGCGACTTCCACACCGGCAACCTGCTGACCGTCGACGGCCGCCTCAGCGCGGTCATCGACTTCGGCGGGCTCGGCGTGGGCGATCCGTCGCGCGACCTGATGATCGCCTTCACCCTGATGTCGGCCGGCGGCCGGGCCGTCTTCCGCGCGGCACTGGGCGCGGACGACGCCACCTGGCTGCGCGGCCGCGGCTGGACCCTGGCGACCGGCCTGAACGCCTACACCTCCTACGCCGCGGTCGACGCGCGCGTCGCCGCGCAGACCGCCCGGCAGATCACCGCCGCCCTCGCCGGGTAGCCCAGAAGAGCCCCTGGAGGAGGTGGCGGGGCGCCCGGAGGGTCCAGTGGTCGATGCCGTGGCTCTCGTAGGTGGCGTCGAAGCGGTGGGTGTACGCGCGGAAGGACGCCGGGGAGGAGTCCACCAGGCGGCGGGCGGACACCCCCGCCCGCATCCGGGAGGCGTAGGCGACCCGGATGCCGGTCTGCTTGAGGTGCACGGCCAGGTCGATGTCCTCGTGCAGCACGTCCTCGTGGTCGGGGCAGGCCGCGTGCTCGATCGACTTCCACGCCGTGGCGCGGATCGCCATGTTGCTGCCGTAGAGGAACGGGCAGCGCCGCCTGCCCAGGTGCCAGAGCGTGCGCCGCACGGCGTTGTCGGACACCGGGCAGGAGCCGAACCGGGGCACGTCGTAGTAGGTGACCGGGCCGGTGACGGCCCCGACGGTCGGGTCGGCCATGGCCCGGGACACGTTCTCCACCCAGTCCGGGGCCAGGACGGAGTCGGCGTCGATGCGCCCGAGGACGTCGCCGGTCGCCGCGGCGAACCCGGCGTTGCGGGTGGGGACCAGCCCCTGGACGTCGAACTGGCGCAGCAGCCTGATGCCCGCGCCGGGGTGGGCGTCGGCCACGCGCCGGACGATCTCCGCCGTGGCGTCGGTCGAGCGGTTGTCGACCACGATGGTCTCCCAGGGGGCCCGCGTCTGCGCCAGGACGGCGAGCAGGCACCGCTCGATGGTCGTCTCTTCGTTGTACGCCGGGATGACCAGGGACACCGTCGGTACGGGAGCCACCGCCAGCACCACCCTCCCGCGCCGCCTTCTCGGGATATCGACGTCGGTCACTGTCGTCCTTTCCTCGGTCCTTCGGTCCGAGTCCATGTGACCTCAGGCAGGGCAACGTGCGGCGCGATCCCCGTGACCGTGAGGGAAACGCCGGGTGACCGCGCAGGCCGAACGTGCGGTCCGGGCCCCGGCGCGGCTCCATCGGCCGTCGGGATCCGCGCCGCCCCGATCGGAGGGGACCTTCCGCACCGGCGCCGGAGGCGTTCGCCCCCTCGTCTCCCCGGCGGTCCGGGCCCATGCTGATCACGCCGGTCACGCGCACGACCGGCCCCGGCCCGAGGGCCGGGACCGCCGCCGAACGGGAGCACCATGTCCGACTCCGCTCTTCCCTCCGTCATCCAGGGCGGGATGGGGGTCGGGGTGTCCGGGTGGCGGCTGGCTCGGGCCGTCGCCCGGACGGGGCAGCTCGGCGTGGTGTCCGGGGTCGCCCTCGACGCCCAGCTCGCCCGCCGCCTCCAGCGCGGCGACCCGGGCGGCCACATGCGCCGGGCGCTCGCCCACTTCCCCGACCAGGAGGTGGTCGCCCGGATCCTCGCGCGCTACCTCGTCCCCGGCGGGATCCCGGCCGGGCGGCCCTTCCGGCCGGTGCCCCGGCTCGGCCTGCGCCCCCACCGGATGCGCGACGAACTCACGGTCGCGGGCAACTTCGCCGAGGTGTGGCTCGCCAAGGAGGGGCACGGCGGACCCGTCGGCATCAACTACATGGAGAAGATCCAGCTCGCCACCCAGCCCGCCGCCTACGGGGCGATGCTCGCCGGGGTCGACCACGTCCTGGTGGGGGCGGGCATCCCCGGCGAGATACCGGGGGTGCTCGACGCCCTGAGCGCACACGCGGCGACCCGGCTGACGGTCGCCGTGGAGGGCTCGGAAGAACGGCACACCGTGGCCTTCGACCCGGCCGGGTTCGCCGGCGCCGACGGCGCCCCGCTGCGCCGGCCGCGCCTGCTGGCGATCATCTCCTCGGCGGTGCTCGCCCGGTACCTGCACCGCTCCCCGGCCACCCGGCCCGACGGGTTCGTGCTGGAGGCGCACACCGCCGGCGGCCACAGCGCCCCGCCCCGGGGCAGGATGACCCTCGGCGAGGACGGCGAACCGGTGTACGGGACGCGCGACCGGATCGACACGGCGCAGGTCGCCGCCCTCGGGCTCCCGTTCTGGCTCGCGGGCGGCCGGGCCACGCCGCGGGGCCTGGCCGCCGCCCGGGCCGAGGGGGCCGCGGGTGTGCAGGTCGGGACGGTCTTCGCACTCGCCCGGGAGTCGGGGCTGGCCCCAGGGCTGCGGGACCGGCTCCTGGACGCGGGGGCCACCGGCGGGCTCGCGGTGCGCAACGACCCCGCGGCCTCGCCCACCGGGTTCCCGTTCAAGGTCGCGCGGCTGCCCGGAACCCTGTCCGAGCAGGAGGACTACACGCGGCGGCCCCGGCTGTGCGACCTGGGGTACCTGCGCACCCCCTTCCGCAAGGGGAACGGCGCGGTGGGCTACCGCTGCCCCGCCGAGCCGGTCGACACCTACGTCGGCAAGGGCGGCGACGCCGGGGACGCGGCCGACCGCCGCTGCCTGTGCAACGCCCTCACCGCCAACGTGGGCCTGGCCCAGCACCGCCCCGACGGCTACGTCGAGCCGCCGCTGGTGACCCTGGGCCAGGACCTGGGCTTCCTCCCGGAGCTGGTACGCCGCGCGGGCACCGACTACTCGGCCGCCGACGCCGTCCGGTACCTCCTGGAGGGGTGAGGCCCGCGGGGGCCTCACCGGGGAACCGCCCCTACTCCTCCTCGGACTCCCCGGAGGCGTCGCCCTCGTCGTTCAGCTCGGTGATCGCCCAGAACACGATGTCCGAGGCGCGCATGCCGACCGGGTCCCCATCGCCGTCGACCACCCACACCCAGTCGGCGCCGCTCTGCGTCGCCTCCCGCAGGATGCGGACGACGTCCAGGCCCCACTCGCGGACCTCCTCGCCGGTCAGGTCGTAGGTGAGGGTCCGGAGCTGCCCGGTGTCGCCGGAGGCCTGCACGAGCAGGACGACGGGGGTGGTGTCCTGGGCGCCGGTGCGGGGCTCCGCCCCGGCCTTCTCGGCCCGTGCGGTGAGCAGGTGTTCCACGGTGTGCCAGCCCTTTCTGAGGGGGTTCGGAACGCTTTGGCGCATCGACGGTACCGCACCCGGGAGCGTTCCCGGACACCCGTCCGCGACGGCCCCGGGCGGCGGCCGTCAGCGGGACAGCGCCGACCAGGTGAACCTCCCCGCCAGCAGGGTCGCGGCCACCGGCATGGTCCGCAGCTCCTCCGCGGAGGAGGCCAGGGGGTCGCGCTCCACCACCACGAGGTCCGCGGGGTCGCCCGGCACGACGCCGACCCGTCCGCGGGTGCTCGCGGCCAGCGCCGTGTCCACGCCGATCCGCTGCTCGGGATGCCAGGGCGCGCGCCCGTCGCGGCTGCGCGCGACGGCGGCGGAGATCCCGATCCAGGGGTCCAGCGGGGAGACCGGGGCGTCGGAGCCCAGGCGCAGCTCCGCCCCCGCGCGTTGCAGGGACGCGATGGCGAAGGCGCGCTCGGTGCGGCCCGGCCAGTGCCGGTCGGCCACGTCCCGGTCGTCCATGGCGTGCTCGGGCTGCACACTGGCGATCAGCCCCAGCGCGCCGAAGCGGGCGAAGTCCTCCTCCCGGACCAGTTGGGCGTGCTCGACGGCCCCGGTCATCCCGAGTTCCTCCAAGGCGTCCAGCACCCCGGTGTTCGCGCGGTCGCCGATGGCGTGGACAGCGGCGGCGATCCCCGCCCCCTTGGCCCGGGCCATGAGTTCGCGCAGGGTGTCCAGCGGCACGGTCTCCATCCCGCAGGCGTGCGGGTGGGTGCGGTCCATGCCGGGGTAGGGGTCCCAGCACCACGCGGTCCGGGTGTTGAGGGAGCCGTCCACGACGACCTTGAGGGGTCCCATGGTGACCAGCCCTCGGGAGTCCAGGGCGTCCCCGGTCCGCACGCCCGCGGCGATCGCGCCCTCCAGGCGTTCGGGCCACACGGACACCTCCACCCGCAGGGCGTCGACGCCCCGCTCGACCCGCTGCGGCCACAGCCTGAGGTTGTCGGTGTTCTCGAACTCGACGATCCCGACCACGCCGCGCCGCGCGGCGGCCAGGGCGGCCTCCCGGTAGTCCTCGGCGGAGAGGTCGGCCGGGGACTGGAGCCGGTCCAGCGCCCCGAACCACTCGCCCTCCCGGACCAGGCCGGTCGAGGGGTCGGGGGCCAGGGAGAGCAGCCGCGCGGCGGCGGTGTTCATCCACCCGCAGTGCAGGTCCTTGCTGACCAGCACCACCGGGATCTCGGGCGCCACCGCGTCCAGCGCCGCCAGCGAGGGGGCGTCCGGCCACACCCCGTCCTGGAACCCGTAGCCGACGACCGCCGGGGGCGCCGCCGCGTTCGACGCGCGGAGCCCGGCGACCGCGCCGCGGACGCGATCCAGACATCGGGCCGCGCTGGCCGTGCCGGACAGGTCCAGGCGCCGCCGCTGGACGGTCCACTGGGCGAAGTGCACGTGGTGGTCCCACATCCCGGGCAGCACGAAGCGGCCGTCCACATCGACGGCCTCGCCGCGGCGGGCGCCGGAGCCCGCCGGGACGACCGCCTTGATGGCTCCGCCGTCCAGCAGGATGTCGTGGATCCCCTCACGGCCGGGGAGGGAGGCATTGGCCAGGGTCAGGTGTCCGCTCATGCGTGTGTCCTCTCCCAGGGGCGGGGCTCCGCCAGGCCGTTGACCCGCGCCATCCGCGCGGCCAGCTCCGGGTTGCGGTAGGGGCCCGGCTCGACGAGGCGGTCGATGATCCGGGCGACGGTCTCCGCGGACTTGTCCTGGCTCATCTTCTCCTTGGTCTCGACACGCTCCACCGGCAGGCGGAACCCCACCGTCCCGGTGACGATCCGGTGGGCGAACGCGCTGTTCTCGGCGGTGGCGTGCAGCAGGTGCGGGTCCGGCAGCACCCGCTCGAAGCGGGCGACCAGCCGGTCCAGCACCCGCAGGTTCTCCCCGTCGTCCAGGACCTCGGGCACCCCGTGCAGGTGGGCGACGGCGAAGTTCCAGGTGGGGACGTTGGGCCGGTAGCCGTACCAGGACGGCGAGATGTACCCGTGCGGGCCCTGCACGATCGCGAGCATCGGATGCCCGCCGAGCCGGTGCCCGACCTCGTCGGGGCGGCCCATGTGGCTGAGCAGGACGATGCCCTCGGCGTCCTCGTCCAGCAGCACCGGGTAGTGCGAGGCCACCGGCCCGGTGCCCGGTACGGCGGTGACGAAGGTGCACCAGGGGTTCTCGCGGATCAGGTCCTTGACCGCCTCGGTGTCGTCGAGCGCGTAGTCGGGGTTCTCCCTCATCGGACCGCCCCCTCCTCCGCGACCCCGTCCCCCGCCGCCGGGCCCCGCCGGAGCCGCTGCCATGCCAGGTCGGCGAGGGCGGCGGCCTGCACCCCGAGGATCCGGTCGTCGAACCGCACGCCCTCCGAGTGCATGGGCGCGGGCGCCGGGCCGGTGTCCCCGGGCATCGCCCCGAGGAAGACCAGCGCCCCCGGCACCCGCTGGAGGACGTAGGAGAAGTCCTCCGAGGTCATCGCCGGTTCCGGCATCCTCACCACGTGGTGCCCGCCGTGGAGCTCCTCCAGGCGGGCCAGCACCGCCGAGGCCTCGGCGGCGTCGTTCACCGTGGCCGGGTAGGACGGGACGAACACGACCTCGGCCGTGCAGCCGTGCGCCCGGGCCAGGCCGCGCAGGAGTTCGGGCAGGTCGTCGCGGAGCAGCGCGAGCGTCTGCTCGGAGAAGTGCCGCAGGTTGGCCTCCATGACCACCTCGCGGGCCAGCACGTTGCCCGCCTGCGAGTCGCTCGCGAGCCTGCCGATGGAGACCACCGCGGGGTCGTTGGCCGGGATGCGGCGCGCGACGAAGCCCTGGATCGCCAGGATCAGCTCGGCGGCCACCGGCACCGGGTCCACGGCCAGGTGCGGGGCGGCGGCGTGGCCGCCGGTGCCCTCGACGAGGATGCGCAGGGCGCTGACCCCGGCCATGATCGGCCCGGGCCTGCTCACGAAGGTCCCGTAGGGGGTCGTGGCGTCCACATGGATCGCGTAGGCGGCGGCCGGCCGCTCCCCCGCGGCCTCCAGGACGCCCTCCTCGATCATGATCCGGCCGCCGCCGTGGCCCTCCTCCCCCGGCTGGAACATGAGGACCACCGTGCCGGGCAGCTCGTCCCGCCGCTCGTGGAGCAGCCGGGCCGCGCCGACCAGCCCGGCCACGTGCAGGTCGTGCCCGCAGGCGTGCATCGCCCCGTTGGCGGAGGCGTAGTCCAGGCCGGTCGCCTCCGTGATGGGGAGCGCGTCCATGTCGCCGCGCAGCAGCACCACCGGCCCCGGTGCGCCGCCGCGCAGGACCGCGGTGACCGAGCTCAGGGACATGCCCGTGGTGATCTCCAGGTCCAGCCCGGCCAGGGACTCCAGCACGGCGTCCTGCGTCCGGAACAGCTCCAGGCCGACCTCCGGCTGCGCGTGCAGGCGCCGCCGCAGCGCCCGCAGGTCGGGGAGGATCGCCTCGGCCGCGGCGGCGAAGGGGTTCACGGGGGGCACAGGAGTCACGGGGGGCACGGGGTCCTCCGCCGCCGCGGCTGCGGGGCGGTGGCCGTCGAACACGGGTTGGAGGGTCATGGCGTCGCGGTCTCCTCGAAGGTCATGCGCCGCCCCAGCACCGGGACGGCGCCGAGCAGCTCTTCGGTGTAGGGGTCGGACGGGGCGCCCAGCAGGGATTCCGTGGGGCCCGACTCGACGATGCCGCCGTGGCGCATCACGGAGATCTCGTCGCTGATGTAGCGGACGACGGCCAGGTCGTGCGAGATGAAGAGGATGGAGAGGCCCAGGGTCCGCTGGAGCTCGCGCAGCAGGTTGAGCACCGTGCTCTGCACGGAGACGTCGAGCGCGGAGGTCACCTCGTCGGCGATCAGCACCTCGGGCTCGCCGGCCAGGGCGCGCGCGATGGTGATGCGCTGGCGCTGGCCGCCGGAGAACGCGGCGGGCAGGGCCCCGGCGCGGTCGGGGTCCACGTGCACCTGTTCGAGCAGTTCGCGGACGCGGCGGTGCCGCTCGGCGCGGGTCCACCGGCGGCCGGTGGCCAGGGTGCCCTCGGCGACCGACGCGCCGACGGGCATCCGGGGGTCCAGGGCGGAGTAGGGGTCCTGGAAGATCAGCTGGATGCGGCGGCGGGCCTCGCGGGCCCGTCTGCCCCGCCCCACCGTGCCGACCCCGTTGACCCGGATGTCGCCCGCGGAGACCGGGGCCAGGCCCACGGCGGCGGCCGCGACCGAGGACTTGCCGGAGCCGGATTCGCCCACCAGCCCGACGGTGCGCCCGTGGCCGACGCGCAGCGACACGTCCGAGACCGCGAGGCGCGCGCCGTAGCGGACACTCAGGTTCTCGATCTCCAGGGCCGTCACAGCGGGCTCTCCTCTCGTGGTGCCGGGGCGCGGGTCCCCGTGTCCGGGTCCGCGGTCGGGTCCGGGTCGGTGTCCGGTGCGAACAGGCCGCCCGCCGCCGGGTCTCCCCCGCCGGACAGCAGGTCGTCGATCACCGGCAGCGGCCGGGTGCGGTCCGAGTGCATGTCCGGCAGGCAGGCGATGAGCCCCCGTGTGTAGGGGTGCTCGGCGTCCTCGCGAATGCGCCGGGCGTCGAGCTCCTCGACGACCTCGCCGTCCTTCATCACCACCACCCGGTCACAGAACCCCGAGACCAGGGCGATGTCGTGGGAGATGAGGACGATGGCGGCGTCGGTGGCCCGCTGGGCCCGGTGCAGCACGGCGAGCACCTGCTTCTGCACGGTGACGTCCAGGGCGGTCGTGGGCTCGTCGGCGATGATCAGCCGGGGGCGGCCGGTGAGCGCCATGCCGATCATGGCGCGCTGGCGCATGCCCCCGGAGAACTGGTGCGGGTAGTCGCCCAGGCGCCGCCGCGGCTCGGCGATCCCGACCGCGTCCAGCCCGGCCACCGCCCGCGCCCGGGCCTCGGCCCGGCCCATGCCCAGATGCGTGCGCGACACCTCGGTCAGCTGGCGCCCGATGGTCAGCGCGGGGTTGAGCGAGGTGAGCGGGTCCTGGAAGACGAAGCCCAGTTCGGTGCCCAGGCGTTTCTTCTCCGCGCGGGTCAACGGGGTGTCCAGGTCGATGTCGTCGAAGCGGCGGATGCGCGCGCTCACGACCGCCGGGGGCTCCAGCAGCCCGGCCAGCGCCATGGCGGTCAGCGACTTGCCGGAGCCGGACTCCCCCACGATGCCGACGACCTCGCCGGGCCGCACGGACAGGTCCACCCCGCGGACGCGTTCCACGAGCCCGCCCGCGCCGTCGGGGAAGGCGACCGTCAGGTCGGCGACCTCCGCCAGCGCTGCGCGGTCGCCGCCCTCCGCCGCGGTCGGCCCCGGTCCCGGGCCCGGTCCCCCGACGGCCCGCGGGAGCACGGCCGCGCGGCCCGCCGCCGCCACGCCGCGCAGCCCCTGGCCGGGGGTGAGCGCCTCGGCGACCAGGGTGAAGACCAGCCCGGCGAAGACGATGACCAGACCCGGGCCGACCGCGGCCATGGGGTTGGTGTAGAGGTGCTTGATGCCCTCGTTGAGCAGGCGCCCCCAGTCGTAGGCGGGCGCCTGGACGCCCAGGCCGAGGAAGGACAGCCCCGCGAAGGCCAGGAGCGTGACGCTCGCGGCCGCGGCCGCCTGCACCAGCAGCGGGTTGGCGATGTTGGGCAGGATGTGGCGGAACAGGATCACCAGGGGTCCGGCCCCGGCCACCCGCGCCGCCCGCACGTAGTCCTGGTCCGAGACCGAGGAGGCCAGGTTGTAGACGAGCCGGGTCAGGTTGGGGATCCCGGCCAAGCCGATGGCGAGCATGGCCCCGGTGGCGGTGGCCCCCCAGATGACGGTGAAGAACAGCACCAGCAGCAGCCAGGGGAAGGCCAGCAGCATGTCCATGATCCACACGAGGAACCGGCGCGGGTACCGGGGCAGGACGGCGGCGGTCAGGCCGACGAGCACGCCGCCGACCATCCCGATGGCGGTGGCCCCCGCGGTGAGCAGCAGCGACAGCCGGGCGGCGGCCATGACCCGGGCGAAGATGTCGCGCCCGAGGTCGTCGGTGCCGAAGAGGTACTCGCCGCTCGCGGCGGCCCACCGGTCGGCGACGGAGCGCTCCGCGGCGGCCTCCCCCCAGATCGCCGGGCCGGCGAGGGCGATGAACAGCAGCAGGGCCATACCGAGTGAGGCGGCGATGCCCGCGGGGCTGAGGAGTCTCTTCACCGGGTCACCCTTCCGAGATCGACGTGCGGGGGTCGACGGTGATGAGGATGAGGTCCACGACGAGGTTCACGGCCAGCACCATCAGCGCGAAGACGAGGACCACGCCCTGGATCATCGGGTAGTCCTTGGTCTGCACGGCCGAGATCAGCGTGTTGCCCATGCCGGGGATCGCGAACACCGTCTCGATCACCACGGTTCCGGCGGTGAGCCCGGAGAGCAGCAGCCCGCCGACGGTCAGCGTCGCGGTGACGATGTTGGGGAGCGCGTGCCGCAGCAGGACGATCCGCCGGGGCAGCCGCTTGGCCCGCGCGGTGGCCATGTAGGTGGAGTCCAGGACCTTGATCATCTCCACCTGGACGATGCGGGCCAGGTACGCCATCGGCCCCAGGGCCAGGCCGAGCACCGGCAGCACGGCCGCGCCCGGGTCGCCCCAGCCCGCGGGCGGGAGGAGCCCCAGCCAGACGCTGAGGACCGCGATGAGGCCGACCGAGATCAGGAAGTCGGGGACGGCGATGAGCACCCCGAGGCCGCCGGACACGACCGTGTTGGCGGCCCTGCCCCGGGGCGAGCGGGCGACCAGCGCGGCCGCCATGCCCAGGGGCAGGGCCCCGGCGAGCGCGACCGCGAAGCCGAGCGCCGCCAGGGTGAGGGTGGTGGGGAACCGGGAGGCGATCACTTCCGCGACGTCCTGCCGGGTCTGGATGGAGGTTCCCAGATCGCCCCGGACCAGGCCCGAGACGTAGCCGGTGAACTGCTCCCGGACGGGCCGGTCCAGTCCGAGGTCGGCCCTGGTGTTCTCGACGAGCGTCACCGGGGCGGTGGGGCCCAGGGCCGCGCGCACCGGGTCCCCGGGCACCAGGTGGACCACGAAGAAGCTCGCCAGCACGACGATCAGCAGGGACGTGACCAGGCGGCCGGTCCTGCGCAGCGCGAAGGACGCGCGGGGCGAGAGCCGTCCGGTCCGCCGTGCGGGGGCGGGAGCGGACGCGGGGCCGGTCGGCCGGGGCGATCTGGGAAGGGTCGTCATGGGACCTACTCGGTCATCCGGATCGAGGGCGCCTGGATGTAGGAGGTCTCCTCGAACACCGCGCCGTTCATGAAGGTGGGCAGGACGGTACCGGTCAGGGGGAAGGTGTGGAAGTTCTCCACCAGGATGCGCTCGGCGTCCTCCCAGTACCCGCAGGCCTCATCGGGTGCGGCGGTGAACGCCAGTGCCGCGGCCTCGTCGTACTCGGCGCTGTCGGTGGCCATGAAGTTCAGGCCGCCCTCGTCGGGGGTGGCGCCGCCGTAGAAGGCGTGCTGGATGGTGGGGCCGCCCGAGGAGATCTGGATCCACCCGGTGTCCCAGTCGAAGGTCTCGTAGAGGTACTCCGACCACGCCGCCCCGTCCATGGCCTGCAACTCGGTCTCCACGCCGATCTCCAGCCAGTACTCGCGCACCAGCTCCGCGGCGGGGGCGTGCGTCTCGCTGCCCGCGTCGTAGATGAAGGAGATGGTCAGCGGCTCGCCGTCACGCTGGCGCACGCCGTCGGGGCCGAGTTCCCAGCCCGCCTCGTCGAGCAGCTCCCCGGCGCGGGCCGGGTCGAAGCCGGGGGTCTCCCAGACCGGGCCGTTCTCGGGGACGCACAGGTAGGGCGACTCGGTGATGAGGGAGTCGAGGGCGACCGGGTGTCCGCCGGTGACGACCTCCGCGGCCTCCTCGTGGTCGAAGCCCAGGACCAGCGCCTCGCGCACCAGCGGGTCATGGGTGGGGCGGTCGTCGCGTTCGTTGAAGAGCATCTGGCCGATGGGGTTGACGATGCCGGTGTAGTCGTACCCGGCGGTCTCCACGCGGGCCCGGTCGGAGCCGACGATCCGTGCGGCGTTGAGGTCGCCGGACAGCAGCAGGTTGGTGCGGGTGGACTCGTCGGTGACGACCCGGACCTCCAGCCCCGCGGGGACGCCCTCGGTCTGCGAGGTCAGCCCGTCGGGCCCCCAGTCGTAGTCGTCCCGGGTGGTGTAGATGAAGGCGTCGGGGCGGGACTCGGTGAGCTCGTAGAGGCCGGTGCCGTTGGAGACGCCCTGGAGGCTGTCGGGGTCCTCCAGCCCCGCGGCGCAGACCATCTCCACGGTGCCGACCTTGCTGAGCAGGAAGGGGTCGGGCTCGGGGGAGGTGACCTCCAGGGTGAGCCCGTCGCCCTCGGCCTGGAGCCCTTCGGCGACCAGCGAGCCCGTATGGACCGAGGTGTTCTCCGGGTCGGCGTGGTAGGCGAGGTTCGCGGCGGCGACCCCCGCGTCGAATTCGGTGCCGTCGTGGCAGGTCACGCCCGGCTTCAGGGTGAAGGAGGCCGAGAGCCCGTCGTCGCTCGCCTCCCAGGACTCGGCCAGCCAGGGCCGGGGTTCGCCGTCCTCGCCCGTGTAGATGAGGGATTCGTAGGCGTAGACCATGATCTGGCGCTCCTGGGGCTGGGCGCCGGTCATGGGGACGGTGTCGTTGACCTCCCCGTTCACCGCGGCGGTGAAGATCCCGCCGGAGACGAGGTCCGCGTCCTGGCCGCCGGCGGTTCCCCCGCAGGCGGTGAGACAGAGGACCCCCACGCCCAGCAGGGCGGTGGATCGGGTGATGTCGCTGGTACGCATGGCCTGTGCTTTCTCTTCAAGAGTTCCAAGGTGTGGTTCCGACGGTGCAGAAGGTGCGGGTCAGCGGATTCTCAGGGGGATGTGGTGGTCGGTGAGTCCCGGGAACCGAACCTGGCCAGGGGTCCTGCGGCTTTGACCGAGACCCGGATGGTCTGCTGGGTGCTGTAGGAGACGGGGGTTTCGAGGATGTCGACGACCTCCACTCTCAGCGGGTCCGCGCCGGCGTCGATGGCGCGTTCCATGGCGACCTGCGAGGCCTTGGCGATGGCCTCGTCGCGTTCTTCGTAGGTGCCGATCTCCTGGGCCCGGCCGCCCGCCAGGGACATGGCGGCGCCGACGGCGTTGGCCACGTCCCCGTGTTCGGGCCGCAGGATGCCCGCGGCGCCGGGGAGGTCGTCGGGGACCAGGAACCCGCCGCCGCCCACGACGACGAGCGGCTGGTCGGCCTTGCCGTGCGAGAGGCGCTCCACGGACTCCTGGAGCCATTCGTGCGCCCGGTCCAGGGCCTTCTCCAGGGCGGCACCCGTGTCCTGGTCGACGCGGACGCTCCAGTCGGGGGCGGTGCCCGCGGCGCGGCCGGTGTGGGCGGTGTGCTCGGTGTGGGCGGTGCGCCCGGTGTGGAGGGCGGCACCGGTGTGGACAGCGGCGTCGGTGAGGGTGGCGGTGTCCCCGCCGAAGGCCAGCGCGAGGGTGTGCAGCCGGTGCCCGACGGAGTCGGGGCCCAGGCGCCCGGTGGCGGGGTCCACGCGGGTGCCGCCGCCGACGCCGATGCTGAGGATGTCGGGCATGCGGAAGTTGGTGCGCACGCCGCCGATCTCGCGCGGCAGGGTCGACTCGCGCGGGAACCCGCCGACGACCACGCCCAGGTCGCTGGTGGTGCCGCCGACGTCGACGACGATGGCGTTCTGGGCCCCGGACAGGAAGGCGGCCCCGCGGATGGAGTTGGCCGGGCCCGAGCCGATGGTCAGCACCGGATGGCGGGCCGCGAAGTCCAGGGCCATGAGCGTGCCGTCGTTCTGCGCGAAGTACACGGCGGCGTCGGTGAGCCCTTCCTCCCGGACCACGGTGCGCAGCGCGTCCGTCACCGTCCGGGCGATGCCGTGCAGGGAGGCGTTGAGGACGGTCGCGTTCTCGCGTTCGAGCAGGCCGATAGCGCCGATGTCCTGGCTGAGCGAGACGGGGATGTCCCGGCCCAGGCGGGCGCGGACGATCTCCTCGACCTGCGCCTCCTGCTCGGGGAAGGAGGGGCTGAAGATCCCGCAGACCGCGACGGCGTCGACCGGCCCGTCGAGGCCGTCCAGGAAGTCCTCGACGGCGCGCGGGTCGAGCCGGGAGATGGGCATGCCGTCGACCATGTGCCCGCCGGGGAGCACGGCCGCGCCCGCCAGGACGCTGTCCCGGAGGTCCTGCGGCCAGCCGGTGAGGGGTGGGAAGCCGGTGGCGGCCGGGGCGCCCAGGCGCAGGACGGCCACCCGGCCCAGCCCGCGGCGGCCCACGATGGCGTTGGTGGCGTGGGTGGTGCCCATCATGACGCGGCGGACGTCGGTGCGGCGCCCACCCAGGTCCGCCAGTACGGCGGCGATGGCGGCGCGGATGCCGCCGGTGACGTCGTCGGTGGTCGGCTGCTTGGTGCGGGCGATGACGGTGTCGGAGGAGTCCAGGACGACGGCGTCGGTGTTGGTGCCGCCGACATCGACGCCGAGGGAGAGGTCGCCCGAGGGCGTGGGTGCGGTGCTCACGCGGTGGCTCCCGAGGTGGTAGGTGCGCCGTCCTGCGCGGCCGATGCCGGGGTCGGGGCCGTTGCCGTTGCCGGGGAGGCCGGGGAGAAGCGTTCGGCGTCGAAGGGCACGTAGGGGATGTCGTAGCCGAAGGCCCGCGGACCGGCGATCTCGATGCCGCGCTCGGTGCGCCAGAGCGGGTCGCAGGCCCAGGCCAGGACCGAGACCCGCTGGCCGAAGCGCAGGAGTTCGGTGGAGATGGCGTGGCCGGTCTCGCTGTCGACCAGGGTGACCAGGTCGGGCACGCTGACCAGGACCTCGCCGTCCTCCAGCACGATCAGGTTCTCGTTCTGCAACTCCACGCGGAGCAGCCGGTCCCGCTCGGTCCCGGTCCCGGCGACGGTGACCGAGCCGCGGACGAAGCCGCCTTCGGTACGGCGGGCGACGTCCACGATCTTGCCGCTGATCAGCACCGCGGCACCCAGGGTCGCGGCGAGCGCGGACACCGGGTCCTCCGCACCGAGCATCGCGTGGCCGACCTCGATGGCCCGGCTGACCGTGCCCTCGATGACGGCGCCGGGCACGTCCCCGGCGTCGAGCAGAGAGGCGCCCAGGCACAGCGAGCCGCCGGCGACGGAGAAGGCCCGGACGTGGCGCTCCAGCCAGGTCGCGTCGACGGTCCGCATCACGGTGACGTTGCCGACCACGTCCGAGAGGACCGTGAGGTTGCGCGGCACCCCCGCCACGTTCATGGCGACCATCGTGGCCTCGGGGAACGCCCGGCCCATGCCGTCGGCGTCGAGCACGTCCAGCCCCAGCTGGGCGGCCCAGCCGACCGGTCCCACGCCGTTGCTGCCGCCGATCTCGGTGGCCATCACCGCGGTGATCGGACGGCCCGCGGCCCGCTCCGCCTCGCGGAGCAGGGTCTCGGGCTGCTCCGCGGAGGGGAGCATCTCGACGCCCACGGTGGGGGCCCCGATACCGGCCATCACGATGACCATGTCGTCGTCGGTCAGGTCCTCGACCGGGCGGAGCCGCACGGGACCGTGCAGGTCCAGCGCGGCCGCGACGCCGATCTGCGAGGTGGTGACGGCGCCACCGCCTCCGGTTCCGAAGATGGCGGCGCCCGCTGCCAGGGCCGCGACATCGTCGGAGGTTATCTCTCTCGTCATGCAACGAGCCTAGGCAGTGTGAACCCAAACACAATGTTGTGCGAGCACAGGGAACTCATCTAATTTGGTCCCATGGCACACATCGGCATCGAGCACGTCCTCCAGCAGTCGGAACGGCTGGGTGTACAGCTCGTGGCGGGGCCGGACCGGGGGTGCACGATCTCCCGCGTGGAGATCGCCGACATCGGC
Source organism: Nocardiopsis protaetiae (assembly GCF_045446735.1). NCBI lineage: Bacteria > Bacillati > Actinomycetota > Actinomycetes > Streptosporangiales > Nocardiopsidaceae > Nocardiopsis > Nocardiopsis protaetiae. The sequence goes on along the minus strand of NZ_JBJJBV010000012.1, from coordinate 4,924 downwards.
TCCCTGGACACCCTCACCGCCGGGACCCTGGTGATCGCCGACCTGTCCGAGCCGCCGTCGGCCTACCGCGTCGACATCGCGATCCGGCAGGCCAGCGCCCGGCGCCTGGGCGGGCTGGTCCTGCCCGTGGCCGCGCCCCTGGCCCTGACCTCCCGGGACCTGGCCGAACGCGGCGGCGTCCCGGTGCTCCAGGCGCCCGGCCGCAAGGCCTCCGACCTGGCCGTGGCCGTGGACCGCATGGTCAACAGCCGGGCCTCCGACGTGCTGACGCGGGCGCACTTCGCGCTGGAGAAGGTGCGCGAGGCCGCCGAGGGCACCGGGCGGGACACGTCGCAGGACACGACGGGTGCGGCGCAAGGCACCGTGCGCACGGCGCGGGACACGGTGGGCGCGGTGCTCGCCGCGGCCGGCGCGGCGCTCGGCGGGACGGTCGTCCTGGAGACGGACCCGCAGGTCGGCTGGACCGAGGAGGCCGCCGTGTTCATCGGCGAGGTACCGCGCGGCAGACTGGTCTTCGAGCCCGCGGAATACGAGGGCTACGCGGGGGACGACGCCGCCGGACTCGCCCTGCCCGGCATCGCCTCCGTGGTCTCCAAGGTGCTGCTCCGGGAGGTGCAGCACCGCTTCGCGCCCCGGCAGACCTCCGCGGAACTGCTGGCCCAGCTGGTAGTGGCCGAGTCCTCCCGGGTGGACTCCCTCGCCGAGCAGGCCTACCGGCTCGGCTTCCCGCTCCAGCTCTCGCACGTGGCGGCCTGGCTGGAGTTCACCGACCCCGGCGACGCCGACCACCACCCGCCCCGGGCTCTCCAGTCGGCGCTGGAGCTGTACGCCTTCGAGCTGTTCGAGAACCGCGACGAGCTCTGGCACATCGCGTTCATCCGCGACAACGCCCTCATCGTCTCCTCCGAGAGCCCCGGCAAGGGCGACCACCAGCGCAGACTCCGCGAGGTGGCCGCCGGCATCGCCGACCACGCCCAGACCCTGGCCGGCGGCCGCTGGGAGTCCACCGTCGGGATGGGCACCCCGCAGGTGGGCGCCACCGGCCTGCGCCAGTCCGCGGCCGAGGCGAGGATCGCCGCCGAGACGGCCGTCGCCTCCGGCCGGGTCGGCCACATCGTCGCCACCGACGTCACCGGCCTGCGCCGGGTCCTGCTGGACTTCTACGCCTCCCCCACCAGCCGCAAACTGCTGGAGGACCTGCTGCGACCGCTGGACTCCGACGACCCCCAGAAGACCGCGACGGCGGTCAAAACACTGCTGGCCTACCTGAGCAACCGCAACTCCCCCGCCAAGGCCGCCCGCGAGCTGATGCTGCACCCCAACGCGGTCACCTACCGGATGCGCAAGATCGAGAAGGCCCTTCAACTGGACCTGGACGACCCCGACACCCGCTTCGCCGTGGAACTCGCCTGCCGCGTCCGCCTGCTCAGCACCGAGACCCACTGACCCGGGACTCATTCGCGTCCCGCCTCCGCTCCGAGACGAGAAGGACCACGCCCGCGATCGCAAGCAGCGGGGCGGCGAGCCCGGCGTACGGAAGGCTCGACGAGAAGGTCGAGAAGTCCCACAGGCCGTGGAGCAGCATCGCCGGGACCAGCGACCCCGTCGAGCGGAACGCCAGATAATAAACGGACCCCAGCCCGAACTGGATGACGACCTGGAGGATCGCCAGCGAGCCGATCCCGAAAAAGGCGTTGGGCAGGTGCAGCAGCGAGAACAGGAGCGTGGAGAGGAACCAGATCCCCATCTCACCGAACCGGCTGCGCAGCGCCACAAAAAGCTGACCGCGCGCGATGACCTCCTCGTTGAATCCGACCAGGACGCTCCCGACGACCAGCAGGACCCACATCGTCGCCGTCACCCTGGAGAACTCACCGAAGACCAGGTTGAGGATCGCGACCGCGGCCATGAGCACCGGCAGCACGGCGGCGGCCTTCGGGAGCCTCCCCGTCCTCAGGGCCGACCGCCACCACCCGAAGGCCGAGACCACCACCAAAATGACGACAAGTCCCCCGGAGAGGGGCGCCACGTACCACTTCAGCAGCGTCGTCTCACTCTCCCCGACCCGGGCGTAGTCGATCCCGTTAACGACCCAGATCGTGTAGAAGACCGCCAGGTAGGCGACGAACGCGACGAGACCCACCCAGACCCGCGGCCGAACACGCAACGCGGCCACATCAGAGTTCGTTTGCATGCCGCCAGTGAAAACCATGTCCCCAGAACACGGTCAACCCCGAAGCCCGCTCCCTGCCCCGCGCCGACCGCAATGAAGACCCACCGGCAAGCCGATCCCAGCCGGGAATGGGTAGGCAACCTCCTCCACGCGAGTCGGCTCCAGAGCCCCGCCCGATGGACCAGCCACAACGAGTCACCGGACTTCTAATCCGATGGCCGCAGGTTCGAATCCTGCCGGGTGCGCCAAGCCGGACATTGCGCGAACCTTCTCCGTAGAAGCGGGAGGATCCGCGTTCACGCTGGTAGGGACCCTGAACACAGGCTGCACTCGCCGGGGGCCGGTGATGCGCACCTCGGCCACGAGGCTCTGCACCAGGTTCTTCTTCGTCGCCGGGTTGCCGTTGGCAAATGCTTGACGTATCTGCGTACGCATCGCGTTGATCTCCTCTTCGGCCGGCCCCTGCTGAGGGGATTCGCATAGTTCGGACAGTTCGCTCTCTCGGTGGCGCAATCGCGTCACGGTGGAAGCGAGTTCACTGAGCCGGGGGCCGCACACGGATTCGGGCATCGTCCCGGCTTCGAAGGCTCGCAGGTACCGCTCGATGGCGCTTTCGGCGGCCGCCAACTCACCACGCACCGCCGTGCGCTCAGCGACGTGCTGATCGCGCATCTGGCTGTGGCGCTGGGCCACCGCCCGGATTGCCTCCTCCACCAGGTCGCTGCGCTCGTACACGTCCAGCAGCGCGCGCATGACGGCTTCCTCCAGCTGGTCGGCGGGCAGGCGGTCTGCCGAGCACGTCTTCTTGCCGTAGCGCAAGCGGGAGTAGCAGGTGTAGTACCGGTAGCGGTACTTGTTGCCTGTGGCGGCGTTGCCCAGGTAGTGCCGGTCGCAGTGCGGGCAGGTGATGAGTCCGGACATGAGGTAGTCGGAGGAGTTGCCCGCCCTTTTGGTGTGGTCCTCACCTCGGGCGCGCAGGATCTCCTGTGCAGCCTCGAAGACGTCGGCGTCGACCAGTGCGGGGTGGGAGTCGGGGTAGTAGGTGTCGCGGAAGAACACCTCGCCCAGGTAGGCGCGGTTGCGCAGGACTGTCAGTATCGCGCCCCGGCTCCAGGGTTTGCCGTTCTTGGTGCTGTATCCGTGTTCGTTGAGCCGGGTCGCGATCTCCTGGGCCCCTACGCGCTGGTGCACGTAGGTGTCGAAGATCCGGGGCGGTAGGGGTGCTTCGTCTTCCTTGACGATGAGTTTCCCGGTGTCGGGGTCCACAAGGTAACCGTAGGGGCGGGACCCGCCGCACCACTCACCACGCGCGGCCTTGCGTTCCATCCCGTTGATGACGCGGTCGATGATGGTGGCACGTTCGAACTCGGCGAACACGGCGAGCATCTGCACCATCATGCGCCCGGCCGGGGTGGTCGTGTCGAAGGGTTCGGTGGCCGAGCGGAAGGCCACTCCTGCGGAGTCCAGCTCGTCGAGCAGGTGGGCCAGACCGCGCACCGAGCGGGAGAACCTGTCAACGCGGTAGACCAGCACCAGGTCGAAGCGTCCGGCGCGGGCGGCTGCCAGGAGCTTGGCCAGTTTGGGCCGGTCGGTGGTGGCTCCGGAGGCCTGCTCGGGGATGACGGTGACCAGGTGCCAGTTCTCTTGGCTGTCGATGTAGGCGCGGAGTTTGGTTTCCTGGGCCTCCAGCGAGAAGGGCTGGCGTTCCTCGTCCGTAGAGATGCGGATGTAGATCGCGACCCGCATGAATGTGCTCACCTTCCTCGATCCTGGGGCGCCTCATCGGGTGGGGGCGCGGACGGGCATCGGCGATGTGCGGCTCACTGTTCGCTCGTGTGACTGAGCTGGTGGGTCAGCAGCTCGGTCAGCGCTTGGACGGCAGCGGCACGCTGCTGCGGGGTCAGCGCCACGAACAGTGCGGGGTCGACTTCGAAGCCGTCGGTGCGGGCACCCTTGCCGCGCGAATGCACCGATTTGGGAGCATTCGCGGGACTTTCAGAGTAGGCGTCTTCGCCGTCTTGAGCACCACGTTTTAGCTGGTCAGAGCCATGATCTTCCTTCTTGGCCATAGGGGTGTCACCTTCGGGTAAGGGTGAGCGGAAGGGGCCTGCGGCATTGCCGCGCGGCATCGCTTTCGGCAATGTCGCGGCACGCAACGGTTGAACGGGGATCTAAGGTCACGCGGGAATTCACCGCGCCTCCCACCGGGTTCGCGCGATGCCCTCAGTGCGCAGGCGCCGTGGCGGGTGCCAATCCTCTCGGGGCGGTAGTGCCGCCACCGGCCGCCATCCCGCCGCACGCAGGGAGGCTCCGGTCTCGTCAGCGCGGGTGTAGGTGACCAGCCGCCGGTATCCGAGCGCTTTCGCTGCGCGCCATGAGGCGGCATAGAGCATGGAGCAGGTGTTACGGGTGCCGTCGCTGGCCATGCGGGTCACTTCGAGGGTGAGGCCGTCGTCGAGCCCGCGCGCGACCGGCCGGCCGACCACGGCAACCGCCACCAAGGCGCCATCGCTACCGACAGTGCCGAGACTGAACTTGTGGCCGGGCGGCGGCTTCAGGTGGCGGTGCCAGACCTCGATGAAGGCGCGTGCTTCTGCGAACGGCACCGGAACCAGGGTCAGTCCCATGACGTACCTCCCAGAGCGGCAGTGGCCATCTCAGCGATCAAATGCCGCACGGCAACGCCGGCCTGTTGCGGCACCACGCCGTTGCCGAGGATGTGGAGCTGGGCGGTGCGCGGCACTCCGAGGT
>NZ_JBJJBV010000119.1:0-18995 GCF_045446735.1 Nocardiopsis protaetiae | reverse complement strand
CGCACCTTGTGCGAACTTTGACTTACAGTGGAGTCACACCGGTGAGAACCGGCAGGCCAGAGCGGGTTTCACCGCTCAGGCCCCACGAGCCGACGTGCCGGCCGTGCGCCCGCTGGGGGGTAGGCGCGCACAGTACGGAACGTCACGAAGAAGGGCCCGGTGCTTCGGCACCGGGCCCTTCGCCTTTCCCCGCCCGGGATGTGCGGGGAGAGGGGGAGGTCAGTCCAGGACGCTCTCGGGGATCGGCTCCCCCTCGCGCATCGCCGCGAACATCTCCTCCGAGCGCGCCTCGTCCCACTGGACCACCGAGCCCACGTCGGGCAGCGTCGGGGTGGCGCCCACCGGGATCGCGGTCGTCTGCGTGCCGCCGCGCATGGCCAGCAGCATCGTCGCCAGGTGGCGCAACCTGTCGCCCTCGTCGACCACGAACATGTCCGTGCCCTCCAGCACCAGCGGCACCGACTTGAACGGGTTGAACAGGGTGCCCGGGGCGCTGGCCTCCTGCACCAGCGCGGAGAAGAACTCGCGCTGGCGGGCGATCCGGTCCAGGTCGGCGCGCGGGGTGGCGCGGGTGCGCACGTACCCGAGCGCGGTGCCGCCGTCCATCGTCTGGCAGCCCGCCTCGATGTCCAGGCCCGCCTTGGGGTCCGCCATCGCCTCCTCCGGGCACAGCTCCACGCCGCCGACGGCGTCGACCAGGCCGACGAACCCGCCCATGCCGATCTCGACGTAGTGGTCCACCCGCACGCCCGAGGCCTGCTCGAAGGTCTGCACCAGCGGTGCCGGGCCGCCGCAGACCTCCTCGCCCTCGTCGTTCGTGCCGCAGACGGCGTCGGCGAAGGCGGTGTTGATCTTGTTGGGCGCGTAGCCGGGTACGGCCAGCGGCACGTAGGAGTCGCGGGGGACGCTGACGATGGTGGGCTCGGCGTCGTCGGTATCGGGGATGTACAGCAGCATGATGGTGTCCGTGCGGCGGCCCTCGGCGCGGCCGGTGGCCAGCTCCCGGATCTGGTCGTCGTCCAGGCCGTCGCGGCTGTCGGAGCCCACGATCATGTACACCTCGCCGTCCTGGCGGCCGGGGCGGCCCTCGTAGTCCTGGAGGGCGTCCACCCGCTGTAGGCGCGCGTTGGCCCACAGGTAGAACCAGGTGGGCAGCACCAGCACCGCGGCCAGCAGGACCACCAGGGTCACCACGGTCACCTTGCGGGCCCTGCGGGCCGTCTTCTGGCGGCGCTTGCGGGTGCGGCCGGTGCCGTCGTACTCGCGGCCGGAGTGGTGGGTGCGCCGCCGCGGGCGCTCGGAGCGCAGCGGGGGGACGTCCTCGGCGGCGGGCATCCGCCGGGTCTCGCCGACGACCCGCTGCTCCGACTCCTTGGACCGGTACAGCTTCTCGAACGCGTCGGGCCCGTCACCGGAGCCCTTGCGCCGGAAGACGCCCTGTCTGTCGTGCTCACCGGTCGGGTCGGAACCTCCCCGGTGTCGTCGGTCTGCCATCGAACCGCCTATCTGCTCCGCGATGCGGAAGGTCCGTGATCACGGCCTCCACTCTGTGGGATCGCAGAAAGAGTAGCGGGGTTCGGTGAATCGCCCCCGATCCGACCATTAAGGGCTGCGGCCGGAGGCCGTCCGTTGAGGGTGGTGGTGGGCGACGGGTGGGCAGGGGATATCCCTGATCTGACCTCAGCGCAGTCTGTGCGCCCCCGCCGCCGGGAGCGCCGAGCGCACCCGCGGCGGCGCCAGCCCCCGCTCGGCGAACGCCCTCTCCAGCGCGGCCCCGATGCCCGCCACCCGGTCGTCGGCGGCCAGCGCCAGCGCGGTGCCCGCCCAGCCGCTCATCCGCACCCCGCGCGCCCCCGCCCGCCCGGCGGCCTCCACCGCCAGCTCCACCTCGGGCAGCGGCAGACCGAACCGGCGCAGCGACAGGTGCGACGCCGTGAGGACCACGCCCACCTCCCCGAACCGCTCCGCGCGCAGCAGGCCCACCACCGCGTTCAGCCGGTGCACCTCCGTCACCGCGTACTCCACCCGCCGGCGCTGGGCGGGGGAGGGCAGCCGGGACAGCGCGGCGGGCAGGTCGCGGACCGACCGCAGCGGGCCCAGCGCCTTCTCGGCGCGCTCCAGGTCGGCGGCGTGTCCGGGCCGGGGGTCGCGGCGGGGCAGCGCCCCGGTGTCCACCACCAGCAGGCACAGGTCCTCGGCGGCCGGGTCGAAGGGCAGCACGGTGGTGCCGCGGGTGCGCAGGTTGACCCGGACGGCGCAGCCGGGGCGGGCGGCCAGGGACACCCGCTGGTCCACGGTGTCGCCCTCCGGGTGCGTGCCCCCGCCCAGGTCGGCCAGGGCCAGCGCCACCGCCGCGCCCACCGCCCCGGAGTACCCCAGGGAGGCGTCGCCCGGCAGGTCGGAGCCGAGCATGACGCGCAGCCCCGTCCCGGCCTCCAACAGGCCCGTGCGGCGCGCCGCGGCCACGGCCCCGGACACCGCCCGGCCCTCGGGGCCGCGGGCGCGCAGCGGGCCGCTGAGCGACGCCGTCCGCACCCGCGCGTCGCCGGGCACGGTGCCCACCGCGACCGTCACCCCCCAGGGCAGCGCCGCGTACAGCCCCACCCCGCCCGAGGGGGCGGTGTGCTCGCCCAGCAGCGCGATCCGGCCGGGAGCGTGCCACACCCCCGCGGGCGGCTCCCCGAACAGGGCGTCGAAGCCCTTGGCCAGCTCGTCGGCGTCGGGCGCCGCCGTCGGCCATCCCCCCCGCGGCCCCGCCGACCGCATTCCCAACGCGGCCCTCCACCGCGCCCCCGCGCCCCCCACGCCCTCACCCTTCCCCCGGTCGACCGCTGTCCCTGTGTCCCTTGTCCCTGTATCCCTGTGTCCCTTCAAGTCTGCCCAAGTCCGGGAGTGTCCGGAGTGGGACCTTCGCAACAGAGCGGGTAGGTCACTAGCGTTGCGGGTCGTAGAGGTGGGGGAGGGCGCGGTGGCGGCGGTGCTGGACAGGGCGAGGGAAACGGTCCGGCACTACCGGAACACGGCCATGGACTCCTACTGGGCGCTGCGCCGCCGGCGGCCGGGTGTGGACCACCTGGTGCGGGCCTACGAGCGCTACGCCGACCGCAACGGCAACCAGCTGGCGGGCGCGGTCACCTACTTCGCGTTCCTGTCGTTCTTCCCGCTGCTCGCGCTGGCGTTCGCCGCGGTCGGGTTCGTGCTGGCCACGCTCCAGATCGAGCTGGGCGACCAGCTGGAGCAGGCGCTGGACGGTGTGCTGCCCGGCCTGTCGCAGCAGCTGCCCATCGAGGAGATCGCCGACGCCCGGGTGGGCGCCGGGCTGTTCGGTCTGGTGGGCCTGCTCTACGCGGGCCTGAACTCGGTGTCGGCGCTGCGCGAGGCCCTGCACTCGATCTGGCTCAAGAACCCCAAGGAGGGCCCCAACTTCTTCGTCAGCAAGGCCGCCGACCTGCTGGTGATGATCGGCCTGGGCCTGGCCCTGCTGCTGTCGGTCTCCCTCACCGGTGTCGCCCAGACGGCCACGCAGTGGCTGCTGTCCCTGGTGGGCCTGGACGGCTCGATCGTGGCGAACATCGCGCTGCGGTTGCTGGCCCTGGCCATCGCCATCGGCGCGAACACGCTCATCTTCATGCTGGTGTTCGCGCTGCTGTCCGGCAGCGGGCGGCCCACCCGCATGATGTGGCGGGGCGCCCTGCTGGGCGCGGTGGGGTTCGAGATCCTCAAGGCCGCCGCGGCCCTGCTGCTGGCCGGGACGCTGAGCAACCCGGTGTACGCGTCGTTCGCGGTGCTGGTCGGCCTGCTGGTGTGGATCAACCTGGTGATGCGCCTGGTCATGTTCAGCGGCGCCTGGACGGCGACCTGGCTGCCGGTGCCGCCGCCCTACACCGGTTCGCTGCCGCTGCCGGAGGAGCACGGCATCGACTGGACCCGGCCCGCCCCCGTCCTGCGGGCGGACCCGCAGGAGCTGGCCGAGCACCGGCGGGCCCAGCGCGGCCTCGCGGTGGGCCTCTCGGCGGCGGGGGCGGTGGGAACGGGCGGGCTCGTGGCGTGGCTGTTGCGGCGCCGGAAACGTCCTGTTGCCTAGTGTGACACTCTGTTAGCGGAAAATGACGGTGAAGGTCCCCCGTGCCCGTATGTTCGAGGTTCCGAGGGGGTAGTCCTCCCGTGTCCCGGCCGAGAGCCCCGCCGGGGCGCGACCGGTTCGCCGAACGAAAAGTTCGGCAGACACCCCCCTCGGAGGGCAGATGGGAACCGCATTCAAGTCGTCCGAACGCGCGACGATCGGTGTGGAGTGGGAACTCCAGCTCGTCGACCGCCGCAACCGCCACCTGCGGCAGGAGGCGCAGAAGCTTCTCTCCGAACTCCCCGAACTCAGCTCCACGGCCACCGCACCCCCGCTGCGCCACGAGCTGATGCAGTCCCAGGTGGAGGTCGTCACCGGGATCTGCGAGACGGTCGACCAGGCCAAGGACGACCTGGCCCGCAACATCTCCCGCATGCGGCAGGTGCTCGCCCCCTGGGGCACCACGCTCACCTGTTCGGGCACCCACCCCATCGACGACTGGCGGGACCAGGACTTCAGCCCCGGCACCCGCTACCGCGAACTCGTCGACCAGATGCAATGGGTGGCCCGGCGCATCCTCACCTGCGGCGTCCACGTGCACGTCGGTGTGCGCCACCAGGACAAGGCCATTCCGATCGTGAACGCGCTCGCGAGGTATCTCCCGCATTTCCTCGCTTTGAGTGCTTCCAGCCCATTCTGGTCGGGTCACGATACCGGTCTGGCCTCCGCCCGTTCCGTGATCTTCGGCGCGCTGCCCACCTCCGGGCCGCCGCCGAACCTCCCGAACTGGTCGGCTTTCGAGGAATACCTCGAAACGCTTCTCCGGGCGGGTACCATCGCTTCCATCAAAGAAGTGTGGTGGGACATTCGTCCGCACCCGGATTTCGGGACCATCGAGATCCGGATGTTCGACGGGATTCCCACACTGCGCGAGGTGGGAATGGCCGCCGCGCTCTCCCAGAGCCTGGTGGAGTTGTTCGATCACCAGCTCGACCGCGGGTACCGGCTGCCCAGCCCGCCATCCTGGCTGGTGAGGGACAACAAGTGGCGGGCCACCCGCTACGGGCTCGACGCTCGCGTCATCACGGACGGCCGAGGGACCACCGTCCCGATCCGTGACGACCTCTACGAGCTGGTCCGCGAGCTGAAGCCGGTCGCGACCCGCCTGGGCTGCGCCGAGGACCTGGACCTGATCTCCGAGATCCTGGACAAGGGCGCCTCCTACGAGCGGCAGCGCGCGGTCATCGCCGAGGGCGGCACCCTCGACGACGTCGTGGACATGCTCGCGGCCGAGCTCGACGACGGTCCCACCCGTGCAGGAGTCGGTGCCGGCGACGGCGCCGGCGCTCGGTAAGACATGGGCGAAAGCGTAGAGAGGGCCCTCGCATGCAGGGACGAGACCTGCCGGAACAGTTGACCGCTTTTCTGGCGCGCCGTGAGCGGGACTTCATCGGCTTCCGCCGTGACCTGCACATGCACCCCGAACTCGCCTTCGCCGAACATCGCACCACGGGACGGATCGTCGAACGCCTGCGCGGCGTCGGGCTGCATCCTCAAGTGCTCCCCGGCGGCACCGGGCTGATCTGCGACATCGGCTCGGGCCCCGGGCCCACCGTCGCGCTGCGGGCCGACATCGACGCCCTGCCCCTCACCGACGAGAAGAACGTCCCCTACCGCTCCACCGTCCCGGGGGCCGCGCACGCCTGCGGCCACGACGTCCACACCACGGTCCTGCTGGCCGCCGGGGTCTTCCTCGCCCAGCAGGACCGGGCGGGCGCCCTGCCCGGCCGGGTCCGGCTGATCTTCCAGCCGGCCGAGGAACTGCCCGGCGGCGCCGTCGAGGTGATCAACGCCGATGCGCTCAAGGGCGTCGACCGGATCTTCGCGCTGCACTGCGACCCCCGCCTCATGGTCGGCCGGGTGGGCCTGCGCACCGGCGGCATCACCGCCGCCTGCGACCAGCTGATGGTCCGGCTGTCCGGGCCGGGCGGGCACACCGCCCGCCCCCACCTGACCGCCGACCTGGTGTACGCGATGGGCAAGGTCGTCACCGAGCTGCCCGCCGCGCTGTCGCGCCGCATCGACCCGCGCGCCGGGTTCAGCCTGGTGTGGGGGCGCATCAGCGCCGGGTCCGCACCCAACGTCATCCCCGACGACGCGGTCGCCGAGGGCACCGTGCGCTGCCTGGACGACGAGGCCTGGCACGCCGCCCCCGACATCATCAAGGGGCTGGTGGAGTCGGTGGCCTCCGCCTACGGGGCCGACGCCGAGGTCACCTACAAACGCGGCGTCCCGCCCACCATCAACGAGGCGTCCAGTGTGGACGTCATGCGCGCGGCCACCGCCCTGGCCCTGGGCCCGGACGCGGCCTCGCCCACCCCGCAGAGCCTGGGCGGGGAGGACTTCGCCTGGTACCTGGAGCACGTGCCCGGCGCCCTGGCCCGGCTGGGCACCCACTCGCCGGACTGGGACGGGCCCATGCTGGACCTGCACCGCGGGACCTTCGACGTGGACGAGCGCGTCATCGGCGTCGGCACCCGGTTCATGGTGACCACCGCCTTCACCGCCCTGGACACCGACGGCCGCGACCGCGTCCCCGCCGCCGAGGAGGCGGTCTCTTTTTGAACCCCTCGCACCCCCTCTGACCCCGGGGAACGGGGGACGCGGAACGCCCGGCGGTCACGGATCTGCCGGGTTCTCGGTAACTTCGCGCCGTGGCGGCGGGTCGGGTGCGGCGCCGGTGGCATTCTGAATGCATGAACCAGCCACTCACAGTCGAACAGATCCGGCGGGCCCCCAAGGTGCTCCTGCACGACCACCTCGACGGCGGGCTGCGGCCCGCCACCGTGGTCGAGCTGGCCCGGGAGGTCGGATACAAGGACCTGCCCACCTACGACCCGGTGGAGCTGGGCCGTTGGTTCCGCGAGGCCTCCGACTCCGGTTCGCTGGAGCGCTACCTGGAGACCTTCGCGCACACCACCGCGGTCATGCAGACCCGCGACGCCCTGGTGCGGGTCGCCGCCGAGGCCGCCGAGGACCTGGCCGCCGACGGTGTGGTCTACGCCGAGCAGCGCTACGCCCCCGAGCAGCACCTGGAGCGCGGGCTCACCCTGGAGGAGGTCGTCGAGGCCGTCCAGGAGGGGCTGGAGCTGGGCGAGAAGCGGGCCGCCGACGCCGGGCGGAGCATCCGCACCGGGCAGCTGGTCACCGCCATGCGCCACGCCGCGCGCTCCTCGGAGATCGCCGAGCTGGCGGTCCGCTACCGCGACGCCGGGGTGTCGGGGTTCGACATCGCCGGGGCCGAGGCGGGCAACCCGCCGACCCGGCACCTGGACGCGTTCGAGTACCTGCGCCGGGAGAACTTCCACTTCACGATCCACGCGGGCGAGGCGTTCGGGCTCCCGTCGATCTGGGAGGCGCTCCAGTGGTGCGGCTGCGACCGGCTCGGCCACGGCGTGCGCATCATCGACGACATCACCGTCTCCGACGGCGGCGCCCCGCGCCTGGGCCGGCTGGCCCAGTACGTGCGCGACAAGCGCGTCCCCCTGGAGATGTGCCCCAGCTCCAACGTGCAGACCGGGGCGGCGCCCTCCATCGCGGAGCACCCCATCGGGCTGCTGCGCGACCTGCGCTTCCGGGTGACGGTCAACACCGACAACCGGTTGCAGAGCGGCACCACCCTGTCGGAGGAGTTCGCGCGGCTCTCCGCGGCGTTCGGGTACGGCTGGGACGACGTCCAGTGGTTCACGGTCAACGCCATGAAGTCGGCGTTCCTGCCGTTCGACGAGCGGCTGGCGCTCATCAACGGCGTCATCAAGCCCGGGTTCGCGCAGCTCAAGTGGGCGGCCGACCGATGAGCAGACCGGCCGCGGGTGCCAACCCGACGGTGCACTACTCCCTCACCTCCCGCATCCTGGCCGTGGGCTGGGCCGTCATCGCCGCGCTGCTGCTGGTCGACCTGTTCGCCCGCGGCCAGGCGGCGGACGTCCGGCTGTACGGCGCGGTCCTGGTGGCCAGCGTCGCGCTGGTGTACCTGGTGTGGCTGCGCCCGCGCATCGTGGTCACCGAGCGGGGCCTGCGGGTGATCAACCCGTTGCGGGAGACGTTCGTCCCCTGGGCGGCGGTGCGGTGGGTGGACGTGGTCGACGTGCTGCGGGTGCACACCACCGACGGGATCGTGCGCTCCTGGCCGCTGCGCGAGACCAAGCGGAGCCGGGTCCGCGACAACATGCGCCGCGAGGGCGGGTTCATGGACGGGCCCGCCGAGGAGGACCCGCGGGAGATGCGCCCGATGGACCGTGCCGCCCTCCAGCTGCGCCAGGACGCCGAACGCCACAAGGCGCGCCCGCTGTCCGGCCCGATCCGCGACATCGACGAGGCCGGGCCCGCCGCGCTGGGCGCCGAGGAGCGCCCCCAGACGATGGTGTCGGTCGAGGTGGTCGTCATCGCCGGTGCCGTCCTGGTCCTGGTCGTGGCGGCGTTCCTGCTGGCCTGAGCCTCTTCTCCCGGTTCCGGACCCGGTCTCCCGCCGCCGCGGGGGCCGGGTCCGTTTCTTTGCCGGTGCGCGGGGTTGACGGAACCCGGTCGGCTCTGGTTAGGTAAGGCATGCCTAATGGAGAGTGTTCCGGGCGGGTGGGCTTCGCGCGGATGGCCGCCCGTCCGGACCTTCTCCCGGGCATCACGCTGTTCTGACGAACAACGGGAAGAGTAAGACCGGTGTCCCACCGCCCGTGAGTCCAACGGGGTCTGCGGGGATCCTGCACGGGCGGGACACCGGAGCGAGGTTCATCGCCTCCGGACGGAGCACGGCCGGTACCGTCCACCCCAAGGCCTCGGGGTGTACGCTCGCCACGCCGGTACCGGACGGACCCGTCCGGAGGCGGCCTCGGAACGACGCGTCCGGGTCGCGTCGCGCACCCATGGGACCTGCGGGGGTCCCGCGCGACGCGTCCGGACCGCGCTGCGGGGCCCGGCTGTGCCGGGCCCCGCTCTTCGTTCTTTCGCTCCCCGGGTCCGCCTCAGGCCCGGACCAGCGTCCGGTTGAGCAGCTCGCCCAGCCGCCGCGCCCGCTGCCGGACGATCTCCATCGCCCGCTCCTCCTGGAACGGGTCCAGCACCGCGCCCAGGGCGTCGTTGCTCACGATCGACAGCCCCAGCACCTCGGCGCCCATCTCCACGGCGGCGATCGCCTCCAGCGGGATCGACCGCCCCGCCACGTCCGCCCCCGCCTGGCGCAGCACCTTGGCCTCCGTCGGGGTCTGCAACTGCGGACCCGGGGTGGCGACGTACACGCCCTCCGCCAGCGAGGCGTCCACCTCGTGGATCAGCCGGCGCAGCCGCGGGCTGTACACCGCCGACAGGTCCACGAACGTCGGGCCCACCAGCGGCGAGCGCGTGGTCAGGTTGATGTGGTCGCTCAGCACCACCGGCTGCCCCGGCGCGATGTCCACCCGCAGGGACCCCGCCGACCCGGTCAGCACGGCCAGCCGCGCCCCGGCGGCGATCCCGGTGCGCACGGCGTGCACCACCCGCATCGGGTCGTGGCCCTCGTACAGGTGCAGGCGCCCTGTGAACACCACCACTCGTTTGTCGCCCACCCACATGCTGCGGACGGTGGTGCCGTGTCCCTCGGCGGTCGGTGGGAGGAAGCCCGGCAGCTCCCCGGCCTCGAACTCGATGTCGGGGGAGCCGAGCGTGTCCACCGCCTCCGTCCAGCCCGAACCGAGCACCACCAGGGCGTCGAAGCCGTCGGCGCCGGCCCGCGTCAGGAGTTCGTGCGCCGCATCGGCCGCCAGCTCCCGGGCCTGAGCGGTGGTCGTCGGTGGCTGCTCTGTTTCACTCACACAGCGGATGCTACCGCCGTGTAGCCGGATGATTCCGGAACGCAACGCTACGGGGGCGGTAAGGGGAATGCCCGACCCCCCGCACCGGGGCGGGTGCGGAATCCGCCGGTCGGCATGGCCGACAATAGGGGTAAGGCGAGAGAACCACGTGCCGCTCCGTCATGCCCTCACAGCGCCCCCGACCGGGGCGGGCGGGGCGACGGTCCGGACGCAGAGGGAGTGAAGCAGAGTGACGAAGGTCGTGATCATCGGGGGCGGTCCCGGGGGCTACGAGGCGGCACTGGTCGCCGCGCAGCTCGGCGCGGACGTGACGGTGGTGGACCGCGACGGTATCGGCGGTGCCTGCGTCCTCACCGACTGCGTTCCCTCCAAGAGCCTGATCGCCACCTCCACCCGCACCACCTACGTGCGCGAGTCCGAGACCCTGGGCATCCAGGTCGACGACCAGCTCGACGGCAAGTCCTCCGTGCACGTCGACATGCCCACGGTCAACAACCGGATCCTGGCCCTGGCCCAGGCCCAGTCCGACGACACCCGCGCCCGCCTGGTCAAGGAGGGCATCGAGGTGGTCAACGGCGAGGCCCGCCTCGTCGACCCGCGCATCGTCGCCGTCGGCGACACCCGCATCCGCGCCGACGTCGTCCTGGTCGCCACCGGCGCCCACCCGCGCGAGCTGCCCTCGGCCCGCCCCGACGGCGAGCGCATCCTCACCTGGCGCCAGCTCTACGACCTCGACGAGCTGCCCGAGAAGCTCATCGTCGTCGGCTCCGGTGTGACCGGCGCCGAGTTCGCCAGCGCCTACCAGTCCCTCGGCTCGAACGTGACCCTGGTCTCCTCGCGCGAGCACGTCATGCCCACCCAGGACCCCGACGCCGCCCGCGTGCTGGAGGAGGTCTTCCTGCGCCGCGGCATGACCATCCTCAACCGCACCCGCGCCGAGTCGGTCGTGCGCACCGACGACGGGGTGCTGGTCACCCTCTCCGACGGGCGCACCGTCGAGGGCTCCCACTGTCTGATGACCGTCGGCATGATCCCCAACACCGACGGGCTCGGCCTGGAGGAGGCCGGGGTGCGCCTGGGCCAGGGCGGTTTCGTCGACGTCGACCGGGTCTCGCGCACCACCGTCCCGGGCGTGTACGCGGCCGGCGACTGCACCGGCGTCAACATGCTCGCGTCCGTGGCCGCCATGCAGGGCCGCATCGCCATGTGGCACGCCCTGGGCGAGGCCGTCGCCCCGCTGAAGCTGTCCACGGTGGCCTCCACCGTGTTCACCCACCCCGAGCTGGCCGCCGTCGGCGCCAGCGAGGACGACGTGCGCAGCGGCCGCATCGACGGCCGGTCCGTCACGCTGCCGCTCAACACCAACCCGCGCGCCAAGATGAACGAGGTCAAGGACGGCTTCGTCAAGCTCATCTGCCGCCAGCACACCGGCATCGTGCTGGGTGGCGTCATCGTCGGCCCGCGCGCCAGCGAGCTGATCCTGGCGGTGTCGGTGGCGGTCCAGCAGCGGCTGACCGTGGACGACCTCGCGCACACCTTCGCGGTGTACCCGTCCCTGTCGGGCAGCGTCACCGAGGCGGCCCGCTCCCTGATGCTGGCCTCACCCGAGTAAGCTCCACACCAACGGCCCGGTTCCCCTGCGAGCCGGGCCGTTTTACGTTTCCTTAACGCCGATGAGAGTAGCGTCCTGTCGTGATCTGTCCCAAATGCCAGAGCAACATGCGCACGTTCGACCGGCACGGCGTGCACATCGAGCGGTGTGACGGGTGCCAGGGCATCTTCCTGGACCGCGGCGAGCTCGAACGCATCGTCGACGCCGAGCAGCGCCACTACGGCGCGACCCCGCCGCCCGACCCCCAGGCGCCGCCGCCCACCGGCGGCTACGTCCCCCAAAGCCAGCCCCGGCAGGGCTACCCGCAGCAGGGCTACCCGGCCCCCGCCGGGTACCCCGACTCGCCGCGCGGCTACCGCGGCGGCTACCCGGACTCCCCGCGCGGCTACAGCGACTCGCCGCGCCCCTACCGGCGGCGCCGCAAGAGCTTCCTTGAGGAACTCTTCGACTAGGGACACGACCACGTGCACCCGCTGATCTGTACTCACTGCGGGGAGTGGGACCCGGCCCCCGACACCTCGTCGGGGGTCTCCGTGCTGCTGTGCCGCTCCTGCGGCCGCACCCGCCCCTTCCTGCGGCTTCCGCTCTACTGCGTCTCCGGGCCCAGCGGCACCGGCAAGTCCACCATCGCCGGGCTGCTGCTGGAGCGCCTGCGGGACCGGTTCGTCGTGCTCGAACAGGACCTGCTGTGGGTGGGCGGCCTGCGCGACCCGGCCGACCACCACCGCCTGTTCCGCTCCACCTGGCTGCGCACCGCCGCCATGGTGCAGCAGAGCGGGCGGCCGGTCGTGCTGTGCGGGACGGTGGTCCCCCCGGAGTTCGAGCCGCTGCCCGAGCGGGCGCTGTTCGACGGCGTCCACTACCTGGCGCTCACCTGCGAACCGGGGGTGCTGGCCGAGCGGCTGCGGGCCCGGCCCGCCTGGCGGCAGTGGGACGAGGAGCGCATCGCCGAGACCCTGGAGTTCGCCGCCTGGGTGAGCGGCGAGGCCGACCGGCTCGACCCCCCGCTCACCCTCGTGGACACCACCGGCACCGACCCGGTGGCCACCGCCGACCGCGTCGCCGCCTGGGTCGAGGACCTGGACGCGGGCGGCCCCTGAACACGCGGAGGGGCCCCGGGCACACGCCCGGGGCCCCTCGTGTGCCGGTGGGTCAGAAGTCGAAGCCGCCGAAGTCGCCCCCGAAGTCGCCGCCCCCGCCGAAGTCCCCGCCGCCGCCGAAGTCCCCCTCGGCGCCGACGTCGCCGGTGGCGTCGCCCATGCCCATCCCCATTCCCATGCCCATCATGGACCCCATCATCGAGCCCATCATCATGCCGGTGAACATGCCCATCATCATGTCCATGCCGAAGTAGCCGCCCGCGTAGGGCGAGTAGGCCGGGCCCGCGTCGTAGTACGGGACACGGCGGCCGTCGACCTCGACCATGCGCACGTCGTTGGGGTTCATGCCGCTCTTGACCGCCTGGGCACAGGACGCGCAGGCCGTGACCGAACGCGGCGAGCCGCCGGGCGGCGCCCAGGTGACGTCCTCCGTGGACGGACCGTGCTGCGGGTTGAAGAAGCAGGGCCCGCGCCGGTCCGGCACCGGCGTCCCGCTGAGCCGGGCGCGGGTGGCCGTCATGTAGTAGCGGCCGTCCTCCAGGGAGTTGGTGACCTGGCGGATCTCCTCCGGCTCGCGGATGGTGTCCAGCCGGGTCTTGGCCTGGTCGTAGGCGTCCATGGCGCGCGAGTAGTCGGTGCGGGTGTCGTCGTCGACCGCGGACAGGTCGATC
This sequence comes from Nocardiopsis protaetiae, assembly GCF_045446735.1. Lineage (NCBI taxonomy): Bacteria > Bacillati > Actinomycetota > Actinomycetes > Streptosporangiales > Nocardiopsidaceae > Nocardiopsis > Nocardiopsis protaetiae. The sequence continues at coordinate 5,706 of NZ_JBJJBV010000119.1, read as the reverse complement.
TCCAGCCGCGCGACGTCCTCGCCCAGGCGCACGACGTCCTCGGTGGCCATCTGCTTGATCTCGGCCAGCTGCTTGGCCTTGAGCTCCTCGCGCCTGCGGCGGCTGTTGCGGACGAACAGGAAGATGCCGCCCGCGACCAGGATCGCGATGACGAGCAGGACCCACAGCGAGGTGGCCCCGGCCGCGGCGGTGGCCTCGACCTGCTCGGTCGCCTGCGGCACGGCCGTCATGGTGTCGACCTGGTTGCCGCCGCCCTCGCGCAGGGCGACCTCGCGGATGGCCGCGGTGTCCTCGACGTTCGGCGACAGCACGTGGAAGTGGTCGGAGCCGCGCAGGACGGCGTACACGCCGTCGCCCACGTCGGCCATGACCGGGTCCATCAGAGCTTCGAGCGAGGACTCCGAGCCGACCGCGCCGGTCGGCAGGACCACGTAGTAGACGGGGACGTCGGCACCGGCCGCGGCGGCCTCCAGGGCGCTCTCCTCCCCGGCCGGGAAGGCGTCACCGACGGCCGGGTCGACGAAGACGCCGTCGTTCTCCAGCTCCTGGGTGATGGCGTTGCTCTCGGGGGGCTGCACGGTGTCGGCGGCCGCGGGCACCACCGCGGCGCTCACCAGCGCGGCCGCGATTCCGGCGGTCAGCACAGTGGGTGTTACCAAGCGGCGCAACATGTCGTTCCTCTCGCTTCCCTCACACTCCAGGGACGAATGGAGGGCCCCCGGGGTTCCCATCGTGACGGTCGTCTCCGGGAACACGAAACGGCCCGCCGGATCACCGGCGGGCCGTTTCGGCAGTCAAGGGACTATTCCTTCGCGGTCCCCGCGGGCACCTTGGCCACTTCCTCTTCGGCCTCGGCGTCCACGTCCTCCGCGGCGGGCGCGTCCAGCGGGACGAACCCGGAGGCGTCGCGCGGCGCGTTGTAGCGGTCCAGGTCCAGGATCCCCTCGCGCTTGGCGACGATCGCCGGGATGAGGGCCTGGCCGGCCACGTTCACCGCGGTGCGGCCCATGTCCAGGATCGGGTCGACGGCCAGCAGCAGGCCGACGCCCTCCAGGGGCAGGCCCAGGGTGGACAGGGTCAGGGTCAGCATGACCGTCGCGCCGGTGGTGCCGGCGGTGGCGGCCGAGCCGATGACCGACACGAACACGATGAGCAGGTAGTCGGTGATGCCCAGGGAGATGTCCGGGAAGAACTGGGCGATGAAGATCGCCGAGATCGCCGGGTAGATCGCGGCGCAGCCGTCCATCTTGGTGGTCGCGCCGAACGGCACCGCGAACGCGGAGTAGTAGCGCGGCACGCCCAGGTTCTGCTCGGTGACCCGCTGGGTGACCGGCATGGTGCCCATCGAGGAACGCGACACGAAGGCCAGCTGGATCGCGGGCCAGGCGCCGGTGAAGTACTTGACCGGGGACAGGCCGTTGAGGCGGGCGGCCACCGGGTAGACGACGAACAGCACCAGGGCCAGGCCGATGTAGATGGTCAGCGTGTACTTGCCCAGGGCGCCGATGGTGGTCCAGCCGTAGCTGTAGACCGCGTTGCCGAGCAGGCCGACGGTGCCGATGGGGGCCAGGCGGATGATCCACCACAGGGCCTTGAGGACGACCTGGAGGGCCGAGTCGGTGAACGCGATGAACGGCTCGGCGGCCTTGCCGGTCTTGACGGCGGCGATGCCCAGGACGATCGCGATGACGATCAGCTGTAGGACGTTGAAGCCCAGCGAGGTGCTGGCGTCCAGGCCCAGGGAGCCGTCCTCGGCGGTGGTGACCGAACCCGAGGTGCTGGCGGCCAGTCCCAGGAAGTTGGCGGGCACCAGGCTCTCGATGAACGCCAGCCACGAACCCGTGGTGTAGGGGTCGGAGACGTTCGCGGGGTCGACCGCGCTGTTCACGCCGGGGCGGATGAGCAGGCCCAGGCCGATGGCGATGGCCACCGACACCAGGGCGGTGATGGCGAACCACAGCAGGGTCTTCCAGGCCAGCCGCGCGGCGTTGGTGACGTTGCGCAGGTTGGCGATGGAGGAGATGACGGCGAGGATGATCAGCGGCGGGACGACCGTGCGCAGCAGCGACACGAACGTGCTGCCGATGGTCTGGAGGGTGGTGGCCAGCCAGTTCGGCTCGGCCTCCTCGCCCACGGGGCCGATTTGGAGGGCGGCGAAGCCCAGGACGAGGCCGAGGACGAGGCCCAGGAGGACCTGGACGCCGAACGAGGGGAGCCGCAGGCGGCGCTGCGGCTTGACCTGGTCGGTCTGTGCGGACACGGAAGTGACTCCAAGCGGTGAGTGCAACCGGAGCACGGGCACGCCACGGCGATCGGCCGTGGGGCGTGCGGGATCTCCGGCTCGGGGAATGGGTGCGGGTGTCACCGGAGAGAGGTGACGAGCGGGTGTGCGGGTGCCGCAGGAGCGGACAGGGGAAGGGTGTGCGGCGCGTCTGCCCTGACGGGCGCGCGTGGACCTAGCTACACGCCTGACAACCGCGACGGCACAGGTCGATGTGCCAGCGGCGGGTCAGTCCCCAGATGTTCGTCACAAGCGAGAACGATATACGTCTTTTCCTACCATTTCCATAGGCTGAGACAGAGGTTTCTTACGTCCCATGACCGGATCGTCGCCCCCATCGGCCCTCCCACCCCCCGAGTGCGGCGAGAATCACCCTCCCCCCACGCACGTCCTGTCAACGCTGTGAGTGGCGAAGGCACCCTGTCCGGGGCCCTCCGGCTGTGGCGAGGGCCCGGGAGGGGGCTGGGGCCGAGGCCCCGGGTAGGTGGGAACCCCCTGCGGCGGGGGGAAGCGCGATGCCCTGCGAGCTGGACCCGGACCTCACCGGTCTGTCGCTCAAGCACGACCGCTGACACGGCGAGAACCACCCTCCGGGAGTCGGGAGTGTCGATGGCATGATTTGCGGAAAGCACCCCAGCGAGGTGATGGGTATGGCTACCGTGAGCGACGAGAACGATCCGATGATCGGAGACGACATGTCCGCACCCACCGTGGCCGAACCGTCGGTCAGGGAGTTCGGTCCCGATGTGACGGTCCCGCTTCCCCCCGGGGACGGGTTCACCGCCGAGGACCTGGACCGCATCCCGGATCTTCCGCCGCACACCGAACTCATCGACGGAAGCCTGGTCCTGGTGAGCCCCCAGAAACGTTTCCACATGCGCATGATCCGCCTGCTCGAACTCCAGATGCTCGACCAGGTCCCTGACGACCTGATCGTGGAGAGGGAGATGTCGGTCGTGCTGGGGAAGCGACAGCGACCCGAACCCGACCTCATGCTCGTCGACACCGAGGACCCGGACGACCTGGAGGTCACCTGGGTGGCGCCCGAGGACGTGAAGCTGGCCGTCGAGGTGATCTCGCCGGAGTCGCGGCCGCGCGACCTGGAGCGCAAGCCGCAGCTCTACGCCAAGGCGGGCATCCCGCACTTCTGGCTGGTCGACCGCGAGGACGGCGACGTGGTGGTCAATGTCTACGAACTCGACCCGGTGAACGGGGTGTACGTGAACAGCGGCATCCACCGGGGGCGGCTCCGGGTCTCCGTGCCCTGCGAGCTGGACCTGGACCTCACCGGTCTGTCGCGCAAGCACGACCGCTGACACGGCGAGGGGGAGGCGCCGCCGGCGCCTCCCCCTCCTGCGTGTTCGGGCGCTAGGCGTCCTTGATCTCACAGATGACCGCGCCGTTGCCCACGGCCTCGCCCGCGCCCACCTTCAACCCGGTCACCACCCCGGCCCGGTGCGCGGCCAGCGGCTGCTCCATCTTCATCGCCTCGATCACCACGACCGTGTCGCCCTCGGCCACCTCCTGGCCCTCGGCGGCCACGACCTTGACCACGGTGCCCTGCATGGGCGAGACCAGCGCGTCACCCGAAGCGGCCGCCGCGCCGGCGCCAGCGCGGGCGGCGCGCTTCTTCTTGCCGCCCGCCGCCGCGGGGGCCGGAGCCGCCCCCACGTTCAGCGCCGCGGGCAGCACCACGTCGATGCGCTTGCCGCCGACCTCCACGGTCACGGTCTCGCGCTCGGTCGCCCCGGCCTCGCCCGGCGTCCCCCCCCAGGGCTCGATCCGGTTGTCGAACTCGGTCTCGATCCACCGCGTGTACACGCCGAACGGCTTGGCCGGATCCGCCGGGGCGAACGCCGCATCCTCCACCACCGCCCGGTGGAAGGGGATCACCGTCGGCATCCCGCCCACGACGAACTCCGCCAGCGCCCGCCGCGCCCGCTGCAACGCCTCGACACGCGTACGACCGGTCACGATCAGCTTGGCGACCATGGAGTCGAACGCCTGCGGCACCGTGAACCCCGCCTCGCAGCCGGTGTCCACCCGCACCCCCGGCCCGCCCGGCAGGGCGAACTCGGTGATGGTCCCCGGCGCGGGCATGAAGCCCCGCCCCGCGTCCTCGGCGTTGATCCGGAACTCGAACGAGTGCCCGCGCACCTCCGGGTCCCCGTACCCCAGCTCCTCGCCGTCGGCGACGCGGAACATCTCCCGCACCAGGTCGATGCCGGTGACCTCCTCGGTCACCGGGTGCTCGACTTGGAGGCGGGTGTTGACCTCCAGGAAGGAGATGGTGCCGTCCACGCCCACCAGGAACTCGCACGTCCCCGCGCCCACATAGCCCGCCTCCTTGAGGATGGCCTTGGACGCCGAGTACAGCCGGTCCATCTGGTCGGCGGACAGGAACGGCGCCGGGGCCTCCTCCACCAGCTTCTGGTGGCGGCGCTGGAGCGAGCAGTCGCGCGTGGACACCACCACGACGTTGCCGTGGGTGTCGGCCAGGCACTGGGTCTCCACGTGCCGGGGCTTGTCCAGGTACCGCTCCACGAAGCACTCGCCGCGCCCGAACGCGGTGACGGCCTCGCGCACCGCCGACTCGTAGGCGTCGGCGACCTCCTCCAGCGTGTGGGCGACCTTGAGCCCGCGCCCGCCGCCGCCGAACGCGGCCTTGATCGCGATGGGCAGCCCGTGCTCCTCGGCGAACGCCACGACCTCCTCGGCCGAGTCCACCGGGTCCGGGGTGCCCGCGACCAGCGGCGCGCCGACCTTCTGGGCGATGTGGCGGGCCTGCACCTTGTCGCCCAGGGCGGTGATCGCGGCGGGGGGCGGCCCGATCCAGGTGAGCCCGGCGTCGATGACGGCCTGGGCGAAGTCGGCGTTCTCGGCCAGGAAACCGTAGCCGGGGTGCACGGCGTCGGCGCCCGACTCGGCGGCGATCCGCAGGAGCTTGCCGATGTCGAGGTAGGAGTCGGCCGGGGTCGACCCGCCCAGGGAGTAGGCCTCGTCGGCGACCTTGACGTGCAGCGCGTCCAGGTCGGGCTCGGCGTAGACGGCGACGCTGTCCAGCCCGGCGTCGCGGCAGGCGCGGGCGATGCGCACGGCGATCTCGCCGCGGTTGGCGATCAGAACTTTACGCACGGTGGAGATCCTTCTGCTGTGGTGTGGGGCGGATGCGCCGACCGCTCCCCTTGGAGTCTAAGTAGTGGCGGTGTCACCACAGGTGTCACCACGGGTGGTGCCCCGGGTGCCACCACAGGTGTCACCACGAGTGGTGCCCGGGTGGTGCCTCGGGTGCCGTCGCGGGTGGTGCCGTCGCGGGCGGTTTCACCGCAGGCTCGTGCGCCAGGCCCCGGGCCCGGGGCGCAGCGGGGTGCGCAGCCCTCGGGCGCGGTCGCGCCAGGCCGAGGGCCGCTCCGGGGCGGCCGGGG
>NZ_JBJJBV010000118.1:0-19018 GCF_045446735.1 Nocardiopsis protaetiae | reverse complement strand
TGGCCCCGCACACGGCCCGCCGGGTCCTGGCGGGCCTGGCCGCCGCCGCGGCGGGGGACACCGTGTACCTGGAGAACGGCCACCCCGTCCTTTGCTGAGCGCGCCCCACGACCCTGAGGTGTTCCTGAGCCGACCGTGAGTCCGCCCGAACCCCGACCGGGCACCCTCCGGTACATGAACACACCCGCCGAACCCGGCCCCATCGACAGCCCCGACCCCTCGGTCGCCGAACACGTGCGCCGCTACCTCGCCACCGGCGGCGCCAGCGGCTACCTGGAGGGCGGAACGACCAACCTCGTCCTCACCCACCGCGGCCGCACCTCGGGGCGGCTCTACCGCACCGGCCTGTTCTTCGGCACCGACGGGGACTCCCTGGTGCTGGTGGCCTCGGGGGCGGCGATCACCCACACGCACCCGCAGTGGTACCTCAACCTCACCGCCCACCCCGAAGCGGAGGTCCAGGTCCGCGACCGGCGCCTGCGCGTGCGCGCCCGCACCGCCCGGGGCGCCGAGCGCGAACGCCTGTGGGCCATGATGACCGAGCGCGCCCCCGTCTACCGCACCCACTACGAGCCCCGCACCCGCCGCACCATCCCGGTGGTCGTCCTGGACCCGATCACCCCGGCCTGACCGACCCCGGGCCGGGTGTGACGTGGCGTCACGCCGGGCGGTGACGCGGCGGCCCTGACCCGGGGGCGGGCCGGCGGGGGACGGTGGTGCCATGTCCTCCCACACCGAGAACCCACCTCCCGCACCCGGCGCCCCGGCCCCGGCGGGCTCCACCCCGGTCGCCGAACGCGTCCTGGCGCCGGACCTGGCCCGCGGCATGATGCTGCTGCTCATCGCCCTGGCCCACGTGCCCTGGTTCCTCTACGACGCCCCCGGCGGCACCGCCCTGCTGCACCCCACCGAGGGGAACCTCGCCGACCGGGTCGCCCAGGCGCTGACGATCGTCGTCGTGGACGCCCGCACGCACACCATGTTCGCGTTCCTCTTCGCCTACGGCATCGGCCAGATGTACGCCCGCCAGCGGGCGCGCGGCACGAGCGAACAGGAGGCCCGCGCGATCCTGCGCCGCCGCCACCTGTGGCTGCTCGTCTTCGGCGCGGTGCACGCCGCGCTGCTGTGGCAGGGCGACATCCTGGGCACCTACGGCCTGCTCGGCCTGATCATGCTGCCGCTGTTCTTCGGCCGCGGCGACCGCACCCTCAAGGTCTGGGTGGCCGTGCTGCTCGCCCTGGGCGCCGTGTTCGGGGTCCTCGGCCTGCTGGCCTCCCTGGCCGCGGATCCGGCCGCCTCCGCCGCGGTGACCGCCGCCGACGTGCAGCGGCTCAGCATCGCCGAGACCGGCTACCTGGTCTCCGCCGCGATCCGCCTGCCCACCTGGTTCCTGGGCCTGTTCTCCGGGGTGCTCAGCCTGGCCCTGCCCACGGCCTTCCTGCTCGGCCTGCTCGCCGCCCGGCACCGGATCCTGGAGGAGCCCGGCCGCCACCTGCCGCTGCTGCGCCGGGCCGCCTTCTGGGGCATCGCCGCCGGGTGGGCGGTCGGCGCGGTGTTCGCCCTCCAGCACGTGGGCGTCCTGGGCCCGGAGCACATGGGGGCGGTCGCCTCCGCGCACTTCTTCACGGGCATCTTCACCGGGGTGGGCTACGCCGCGCTCTTCGGCCTCATCGCCCACCGCGTCACCGCGCGCGGGACCCGGGACCGCCTGCCGGTCCGGGCGCTGGTGGCGCTGGGCCGCCGCTCCCTGAGCGGCTACCTGGCCCAGTCGCTGGGCTTCATCCCGTTCCTCGCCGCCTGGGGACTGGGCCTGGGCGTGCACCTGTCCAGCTGGTCGGCGGTGCTCGTGGCGGTCACCGTGTGGGCGGCCACCGTGGCGGCGGCGTTCCTGATGGACCGCGCCGGGGTGCGCGGCCCGGCGGAGACCCTGCTGCGCCGGCTCTCCTACCGTTCCGGCAGGTAGCGGCCGCCCGCGCCCCGGCCAGGGAACCGCACGGCCGGGGCGCGCATCGCAGAGGGCATGACCCCCAAGGGACGGGGCGGTCGCCGAACCGCCCGCCTCACCGTCGATGCGGTGATCGCCTACACGCTGTACGCCACCGTCATCGGTGCCCTGGCCCTGGTGGCCGGACTCTTCATCGCCGCCGCCTACCTGCACTTCACCCGACCGGACGGGCCCGACCCGGTGGCCGCCGCCCGGCACGTGGAGGAACTGCGGTCGCAGATCCGCCTGGACGCGGACGGGACCGTCCACGTCACCGAGCACCTCACCTACGACTTCGCGGCCGACGGCTCCCCGGCCGTGCGCCGCCTCCCGCACACCGGCACCATCGCCTCCTCCCCGGTCCGCGACCTGGGCCTGGAGGACGTCCGGGTGACCGACGACGGCGGCGCGGGGCCGGTGGACATCACCCGCGGCGAGGAGTGGGTCGAGGTCACCATCGGCGACCCCGACCACCCGATCACCGGGACCCGCACCTTCACCCTGGAGTACACCTACCGGAACCTCCTGATCCCGGGCGCCCAGGGCAGGCCGCGGCTCTTCTTCGACGTGGTGGGCACCGACTGGTCGATCCTGGTCCGCAACACCACCGCGGAGGTGACGCTCCCGGCCCGGCCCCGCGACGTGTTCTGCTACGCCGGTCCGCGGGGCTCCCACGACCCCTGCACCTCGATCCGCGAGCGCGGGGACACGGTGGAGTTCACCCAGGAGTGGGTCCCGCCGATGCACGCGATGAGCGTCGACATCGCCCTGTCCCCGGGGGATGTCCCGGCGCCCGAGCCCTACCCCGAGACCGAGGAGGCCGGCGGCGGCCCGTCCGCCGGGGCGTGGATCACGCTGGCCATCCTGGTGGGGCTGGGGGTCCTCGTCTTCCGCTCGGAGGGATCCTCCGGCGGGGGCGGCGGCGGGGGAGGAGGGGGCGGCGACTCCTCCGGCGGCGCGGGCGACGGCGGGGGAGGGGGCGGCGGGGACTAGGCCGCCACGCAGGGGCCGGGCCGCCGCTAGGACGCGGCGGCCTGGGCGATGGCCTGGGCGTGCAGGCGCAGCTGCTGGCGGGCGATCCACCGGACCATCCGGTTGGCCAGTCGGCCGCGCAGCGCGTTGGGCCAGCCCAGGCTCAGGTGGAGCCGGGCGCGCCCCTCCAGCGGTTCGATGACGATCTTCAGCGCCCGGGGGGCCGTGCCCTCGCCCTCCTCCCGCGCCCAGGTGACCTCTCGGCCCTCGACACGCCGCGTGATCGACTCCCGGACCGGCGACCCGTGGCGCAGGGCCAGCTCCACGACCCCGCCGCCCAGGTGCCGGGCCGGAGTGCCGGCGGTGTCCCACTCGCCGCGGCGCTCGGGGTCGGAGAGCAGGGCCCACAGCCGCTCGGCGGGCACGGGCACTTCGAGGTCGTAGAGGGTGTTCTCCCACCCCTGTGCCTCGAAGCCGCCCGCCGCGGACGGCCGCGCACCCCCGGCGGGGCACTCGGGAACGTCCAGGTCCAGGTCGTCGGCGTCCACTCCCAGCCGCTCCAGCAGCCGCCGCACCCGGCCGCCGCCGTCGCCGATCAGCGCCGCCAGCAGGGCCCGGTCGCCCCCGGCCGAGGGGCGGTCGTCCACGAGCTCCTGCAGGCGCGGGGCGAGGGGGAGCATCGCCGCCCCCTCCGCGGGGGAGGCCGAGGGGGCGGGCAGGGCGGCGTCGATCCCCAGCAGGGCGAGGTCCTCGGCCAGCAGCGCGTCGATCCCGGCCCGCGCCCCGGCCAGGTCGACCCCGGCGTCCATCAGCAGCCGGGCGCCCGGGCCGCCGTTGACCAGCACCCCCAGCAGCAGGTGCTCGAATCCGACCTCGGGGTGGCCCGCGCGCGCCGCCTCGCGGCTCGCGGCCCCCTGGATCACGGCGCGGTCATAGCCCCTGGCCAGGGCGTTCGGTCGTGTCGACGGTCCCGTCATCGTCAGCCTCTTTCGGTGGTGAGGTGGCGCAGTCGCTTCCCGTACTTCTTGTGGACGGCCTGGCGGGTCACCCCGAGCGCGGCGGCGATGGAGGTCCACGACTCGCCCGCCCGCAGGGCCTGCTCGACCTGGCGCAGCTCCAGGGCGTCGACTAGGGTGCGCAGCGAGGCGACGGCGCGCAGGCCGTCCACGGGGGCGGAGGTGTCCGAGGCGGCGCTCGCCAGTTCCACAGCGTCCATGGTGTCAACCTAGGTTGCTCGCTCCGGAGTTGTCAACCCGGGTTGCGCTACTTTCCGTGACATGGGGGTGCGCGGGGGGCCGGGCCGGCCGGACACCCGTCGCCCTCACCGGGCCCCATGGCCACGGGCGGCGGCCAGGCCGCGCACCGCGTCGGCGACGGCACGGAAGTCCTTGCGCAGGATGTGCGAGTGGTTGCTCGGGACCTTCGCGCTCACCGTGATGTTCGGGTTGGCGGCGAGCACCGGGTCGAGCGCGGCGCGCACCTGCTCCATCTCGCCCTGTTCGGCGCCGAGGTTGTCACCGGTGGCCAGGACGTACCGGACCGGAACACTCACACGTTCCAGCACCGGCGCCATGGCCGCGTGGACCTCGTTGGCCTCGATGTTCACCTCGGCGTGCTCGTCGACGCTCATCTTGGCGGCCAGGCCGAACGGGCGCACCAGCGGCAGCAGCCACCGCATCCGGCGGAACAGGGCCCGGATCCGCTCCCGGCCCTCCTCGCCGGTCAGGCCGTAGGGGATGCCGCCGTCCACGCACACCGCCCCCGGCGTGCGGTCCGGGTTGCGGTCGACCCAGTGGACCGCGACCGCCGCGCCGTAGGACCAGCCGACCACGATCGGCCGGTGCACGCCCCGGGCGGCCAGGACGGCCTCGACGTCGCGGACGCACGCCTCGAAGGAGTGGTCCGCGGAGCGCTCGGAGCCGCCGCGGGCCCGCATGTCGTAGGTGATGTGGCGGTAGGAGTCGCCGAGTTCGGCGATGACGGGGCGCCAGTGCCGCTGTGAGGCGTAGGCGCCGTTGAGGTAGACGACCGCGGGGCCGGTGCCGCCGGTGTCGGTGACGGCCAGGGCGGTGTCGTCGACGGGGACGGTCCCGGTCCATCTCGGGAGGGTCATGGTGGATTCCTTCAGGGGATTGGTGGTGTTTCTGACAATGAAAACGCTACGTTGCGTTCGAGAATACAGCAACGATATTGCTGCATGGAAAGCCTGTAAAAGCAGCTCAAAGCCCTGAAATCATTGCAATGGTCCAGAATTCAACGCAACAATCCTCGGCGTCTCGTTGCAATGGCATGAGGCTGAACGCTAGGGTGGGCCCACCACGGACCACCGACCGCGAAGGAGGCCGCGATGCCCGGGGGCAGGCTCACCCGGCAGGAGCGCCGACGCATCGAACAGGGACTGGCCGACGGCCTCGCCTACGCCGAGATCGCCCGGGGCCTGGACCGCCCGACCTCCACCGTCACCCGCGAGGTCATGCGCAACGGCGGCCCCGCCTCCTACCGCGCCGACCTCGCCCACCTCGCCACCGAGCAGCGCGCCCGCGGCCGCCGGAAGGCCGCCCCCCGCCCCCCGCGAACGGACCACCGGGACCACGGCCGCGACCCCGAGGCCATGCGCGAGTACGAGGAAACGCTCTCCGGCGTCTTCACCCAGCAGGGCCTGCCCCGGATGACCGCCCGGGTCCTGGTCTGCATCTACACCACCGACGCCGGCAGCCTCACCGCGGCCGAACTCGTCCAGCGCCTCCAGGTCAGCCCGGCCTCGGTCTCCAAGGCGGTCGCGTTCCTGGAGGAACAGGGCCTGCTGCGCCGGGAGCGCGACGAACGCCGCCGCGAGCGCTACGTCGTGGACAACGACGTCTGGTACCAGTCGATGCTGGCCAACGCCCGGGCCGAGGCCCACCTCGCCCGGACCGCGCGCCAGGGCGTCCACGTCCTGGGCGCGGGGACCCCGGCGGCCGTGCGGCTGGAGAACATCGCGCGCTTCGTCGAGTTCATCTCCGAGAGCATCGTCCGCGCGGCGGAGCAGGCCCGCGAGGTCCTGTACACACCACCCGCATCCGATACCCCCGACCCGGGCGGCGAAGAGCCGGGCCCCGAGGAACCCGGCCGCTCCCCGGTTTGAGGGTTGCTCCACCTGTCACTGGCGATATCTGCGAAAAGTCTCACCCGAACTTTCAGAGATAGCGTTGAGGGCATGGCCACCGACATCGCGGACACCGCCCGCCCCGTCACCGCGAACGCCGTCCTGGACCTGCTCCCCGCCCGGCCCCGGCTCCTCGCCCTGGGCGAGCCCGCCCACGGCGAGGAGACCCTGCTCGAACTCCGCAACGACCTCTTCCGCGAACTCGTCGAGCAGGCGGGCCACCGCACCATCGCGATCGAGAGCGACTGCCTCAAGGCACAGGCCGTGGACGCCTACGTCACCTCCGGCACGGGCACCCTCGACGACGCCATGGAGCGCGGGTTCGGCCACGGCTGGGGCGCCTTCCCGGGCAACCGCGCCCTGGTGCGCTGGATGCGCGCCCACAACGAGGGGCGGCCCGCCTCCGAACAGGTCCGCTTCGCCGGGTTCGACGGCCCGCTGGAGATCACCGCCGCCGCGAGCCCCCGCCAGGCCCTCATCGCCCTGCACACCTACCTCGCCGCCCGGGTGAACGCCGACCTGCTCCCGTGCACCGCGGACACCCTCGACCGCCTGCTCGGCGAGGACGGACAGTGGACCGAACCCGAAGCCATGCCCGACCCGATCCGGTCGGTGGGACGCTCCGCCCAGGCCGACCGGCTGCGGCTGCTCGCCGACGACCTGGTGGAACTGCTCGACGAGCAGACCCCGCACCTGATCGCGGCCTCCTCCCGCCAGGACTGGGACCGGGCCCGCCTGCACGGGCGCACCGCCACCGGCCTGCTGCGCTACCACCACTGGATGGCCGACACCTCGCCTGGGCGCATGGCCCGGCTGCTGGGCGTGCGCGACACCATGATGGCCGCGAACCTGCTCGCCCTGGCCGAACACGGCCCGGTGCTGGCGAGCGGCCACAACGGCCACTTCCAGCGGCACGAGGGCACCATGGCCCTGTGGCAGGGGCCGGTGCGCTGGTGGAGCGCGGGCGCACAGGTGAGCGCACACCTGGGGGAGGGGTACGCGTTCCTGGCCACCGCCGTCGGCACCCTCCGCCACCGGGGGGTGGACGCCCCGGCCCCGGACACCGTGGAGGGGATGCTGTACGCGCTCCCGGGGGACCGCCGCCTCGTCGACCCCGCCGCCCTGACCGCAGCCCTGGCCGGGACGGAACCCGCCGCCCGGGTCTCCCCGTGGTTCGGCTACTCCCCGCTGGACCCGGACCACCTGTCCGGCACCGACGCCCTCCTCTTCGTCAGGGACGCCGCACGGCACCGGCCCTGAGGCCCGGATCCTCCTCTACCGGCCGGGCGCGCTCACCCCGCCGGAGCCGTCCCGGCGGAGCGGTCGAGAAGGGCCAGCGCCTCCTCGTCCAGGCGAAGGGCGCCGGCGGCGATGTTCTCGGTGAGATGGGCCGGGTCGGCGGTGCCGGGGATGGCCAGCACGTGAGGTCCCCGGTGCAGGGTCCAGGCGAGCCGCACCTGGGCGGGCGTCGCCCCGTGGGTGCGGGCGACCTCGTGGACGCGCGCGTCCTGCTCCCGGGCCGCGGCCGCCTCGCGCCGCAGGCCGGAGATGGCGAAGAACGGGACGAAGGCGATGCCCCGCTCCCGGCACAGGTCCACCAGCCCGTTCCCGTCGTCGCGACGCCGGTCCAGGCCGTAGGAGTTCTGCACGCAGACCACGGGCGCGATCTCCAGGGCTTCGGCGACGTGGTCGGGGCCGACGGCCGAGAGCCCGAGATGCCGGATCAGCCCCTCCCGGCGCAGCTCGGCGAGGGCACCGAAGTGATCGGCGATCGAGGCGGTCCCCGAACCCGCCCAGCGCAGGTTCACCACGTCCAGGTGATCACGGCCGAGCTGGCGCAGGTTCTCCTCGACTTGGCCGCGCAACTGCTCGGGACGGGCCGGGGGGAGCCACGCCCCCGAGGAGTCGCGTGCCGGTCCGACCTTGGTCGCCACGACGACATCGTCATAGCGGGAGGAGAGCGCGAGGTTGATGAGTTCGTTCGCCGACCGCAGCGGCGAGAAGTAGAAGGCGGCCGTGTCGAAGTGGTCGACGCCCTGGTCGAACGCGCCGCGGAGCAGCCGGACGGCGGCCGCGCGGTCGATCGGTGCGCCGTCGGAGTTCCCCCTCATGCCGTTGCCGGTCAACCGCATCGCACCGTAGCCGACGCGGTTCACCTCCAGGTCGCCGAGTCTCCAGGTCCCCGCTGTCGTCGCCGTGCCCATCGTGCTCCTTCGTCGGTCGATCAGATCTTGGAGTATGAGGCGGCGGCGGGGCCCGGGAACAGGTCGGCGGACCGGGTGAAATGCCATATCGGTAAGGGGAACCGGCCGTTGCCGCGCAGTCGTTGAACCTACCGAGGACGTTCGAATAAACGGGTTGCCCCGGCGGGCGGCGACCCCCTAGCGTGTTCGTGCCCCGGCCGCCTACGTGAGGACAACGCGCGCATGACGCCCCCCGCTCTCTGACTCTGACGCTTTCTCCGCGCATCGGTCGCCGACGGACACCGTCGGCTCTCTTTCCCGTGCACTTCGTCAGGTCTTAAGAGAGACTGGGTTTGTCCTCACATTCTTATTCCGTGCTGCCCTGGGCCGTGCGGCGCACCCGCCTGCCCCTGCTCGTCCTCACCTGCGTGGACTGCGCCTGCGAGCGCGCCACCACCAAGGACGGCCGGTTCCGCGTCAACGCCAACGGCAAGCTGCTCCACGTCTGGCTGCTGGTCAACTGCGTCGGGTGCGACCGGACCAACAAGCTCACCGTCCATGACCGTGTCCCGGTCCGTTCACTGCCCGCCGACCTGCTCGCCGGGTACACCGCCAACTCGATGGACCTCGTGGCGGAGGTCCTGCTCGACCCGTCGACCGCCCACCGCAACCGGTTCGCGCTCGACTGGGAGGACTGCTGGGAGCTGGAGGCGCCCGCGGCCCCCGAGGGGCCGTGGCCCGTCCAGGTCGACGTCGCCTTCGAGGACCCCGTTCCGGTCCGCCCCGAACGGCTGATCGCCCAGGCCCTGGGCATCAGCCGCAGCGAGGTCGCCCGCCGCGTCAAGGCGGACTTCCCGCTCAAGCGCAGGACCAGGCAGGACTTCTCCTTCCTCCTGCTGTGACCCCGTGACCCGTTCCCGGACCGGCCACCCGGGCCGGTCCGGGCGGGCCTGCCCGCGGGCGCGGACGTGCGCCTCACCGGCCGGCGGATCGGCACCTCCGCGCACGGTCGCCCGTTCCCGCCCCCTGCCTGCTCGCCACGGGCGGGGCGCGGCTCGTGCCCCCGGCTCCCCGATAGGACCGGGACGGCCGGGAGAGCGGGGGTGGCCGGGGCCGGTGGCTACAGCCGGGTCGCGCCGGGGCGGGTCCACTGCGGGGTGGGGCGGCCGGTCCGGCCCCAGGTGGCGTTGCCGTCGGCGTCCGTGCGCCAGTGCCAGCAGGAGTCGCCCCCCTCGGGCCAGCCCTCGGGTTTGTCCTCCCACCTCTCGCCGCGGCCGTAGGGCGTCATGTCGAGCAGGCCCATGGCCACGTTCACCCGCTCGCAGCCGCGGCCGGTGGTGTCGTAGGTGAGGAACGTGCGCTCGCCCTCGCGCAGGTAGCAGGTGATGAAGCCCATGTCGCCGCCGACCGGCTCGGGCAGGCCGCGCACCGAGTACCAGGGCTGGGTGTAGCCCATGAACTCCACGAAGGGCGCCACCTCCTCCCAGCTCCCCTCGGTCAGGATCGCGAAGGAGACGCCGCGGGCGTTGAGGTAGGAGGAGTCCCGCAGGTGCCAGGCCGCGGTGGTGCAGCCGAAGCACTGGCCCTGGTGGGGGGCACCGTCGTGCCACATGTGCTTGTACACCACGAGTTCGTCGCGGCCCTGGAACAGGTCCAGGAACGGGACGGGTCCGCCGGCGCCCACGACCTCGGCGGTGCCGTCGAACTCCACCATGGGCAGGCGGCGGCGGGCGGCGGCGATGGCGTCGCCCTCGCGGGTGTGGGCCTTCTCGCGGATGAGGAGCTCGGCGCGGACGGCGTCCCAGGTGGCCAGGTCGACGATGGGCGGGCGGCCGGGCAGCGGGGTGGTGTCGGTGGCGGTCGTGCCGTCGGGGGCGGGCGTCATGGTGTCCTCCGGGTGTCTGCGTACCGGGACGGTCACCACGACAGACCCGGGCCCGGGCCGGAACTCATCGCGGGGGAGGAGAAAAGGTCGGCGGGCACCGGTCAGGCGAGGGCCGCCCGGAGCCGCCCGAGCCCCTCCGTGCCCATGCGGAGCCCGCCGGGGAACCGGTCGTCCCGGTCCCAGCGCCAGGTGGTGACCATCGCCAGCACGAGGGTCCGGCAGGCGCGCAGCAGGTCGTGGTCGATGCCCGGGTAGTGCGCGGCGACCTCGTCGGGGGCGTGGGCGAGGTCGAACTCGACGGGGCCGCGGCAGCACGTCTCCAGGTCGATGAACAGCGGGCCGTCCCGCGTGGCGAGCAGGTTGCCCGGGTGCGGCTCGCCGTGCAGCAGCTGTTCGGCGGTGCCGCGCTCGCCGACCACCCGTTTCAGGTCGCCCAGGGTGGCGCCGAGCAGTTCCCGGTCCGCGTCGGCGAGTGCCGGGGTGCGGTCGCGGTCCGCCACGAGTTCTCGGGCCTCCCCGACCCGGTCGGTGAACCGCGGGGTGGGGACGTCGAGCCCGCGCATGCCGGCGTGCAGCCGCTGAAGGGCGCGGGCGTAGTCGGCCGGCGGGAGGGCGTGGGAGTCCGCCGGGGCGTGGTGGGTCCACAGGGTGACCGTGAAGCCGTCGCGCTCGTACACGCGCGGCTCCACCCGGGGGTCGAGGGCGGCGACGGGGCACCCGGCCGCGGTGAGCCGCTGGGCGAGGTCCACCTCGAACCCGGCGACCTGTTCGGCCACCGGTGCCACC
Organism: Nocardiopsis protaetiae; assembly: GCF_045446735.1. Taxonomy (NCBI): domain Bacteria; kingdom Bacillati; phylum Actinomycetota; class Actinomycetes; order Streptosporangiales; family Nocardiopsidaceae; genus Nocardiopsis; species Nocardiopsis protaetiae. The sequence goes on along the minus strand of NZ_JBJJBV010000118.1, from coordinate 8,063 downwards.
CGGGCCACGGCGTCGCAGGGCAGCAGCCGCAGGGTGAGCTTGTTCGAGTCGTGGAGGACGACCGCGTCCTCCACCGCCAGGCCGAGCGATGCGGCGATCGCCCCGGCCGCGGCCACCGCCCGTGAGGACTCCGCCGCCCGCATCCCGTCCGTCCCTTCCTCGAATTCACATCCGTGCTTTGAGCACGTCGATCTCACAGCCCGGTTCCGCCGGGTCGAAGCCGTGCTCGGTCAGCCAGCGGATCGCCAGCAGGCTGCGCAGGGACCACCACGCGCGGATGAGGTCGGCGTCGGCGTCGGCGCCGTAACCGGCCAGGACGTCGCCGAGGCGCTCCTCGTGGCCGAAGGTCAAGATGGCGAGGTCGAACAGGGCGTCGCCCCGGCCCGCCTCGGTCCAGTCGATGATCCCGGTGACCTCGTCGCCGTCGACGAACACGTGGGCGAGCTGTAGGTCGCCGTGGACGAACACCGGGGTCCACGGGCGCAGCGCGTCCTCGGCGATCCGGCGGTTGCGCGCGACCAGGTCGGCGGGGAGCACGTCGTTGGCGAGGAGCCAGGCGCATTCGCGGTCCAGGTCGGACGCGAGCCTGTCCGGGCTCTTGCCGGGCCAGGGCGGCAGCGGCGCGTCGTGGAGCCTGCGCACGGCGGCGCCGGCCGCGGCCCACGCCGAGGGCGGCGCGGTCGCCGGGTCGCCGAGGCGGCCCAGGGGCTTTCCGGGGAGGGCGGCGAGCGCCAGTGCGGGGGGCTCGCGCCACAGGACCCGCGGGGTCGGGACCGGTGCGAGGGCCATCGCCTCGACCTCGACGTCGGTGCGCGCCTGGTCGCCGTCGATCTTCAGGAACACGTCGCCGACGCGCAGCGTCGCGCAGTCCTGGTGGGCGACGACGACCTTGACCTTTTCCACGTCTTCCACGTCGGGCATCCTCGCAGGATCCCCCCGGGCGCCGCCACGGGTTTTCGGCGGGCGGCGCCCGGGGCGCCCGGTCCCGCGTGCGCTGCTCCCCGGCGCCCGCCCAACTGTTCGCGGTACCGACCGCCGACGATCGCACGTGGTCGGCGATGCCGTCGCACACCCGTCGGTCGGCCGGAGTTCTCCGCGGGGGAGGGGGCGATCACCCTTCACACCCTCACCCGGTGACCGCATACCCTTGCCCCACGACCCCCTGAACAGGAGAGGCCCCCGTGACGGAGACGGATGGACGCCGCCTTCCCCGCGTCCGCATTTCCACCCCCGCCCGGTGGTACCTCGGCCTGGGCGCGGCCCTTCTCCTCCTCGTCGGCGCCTTCGTGGCCTACGACCGGCACCAGTACACCTCCGGCCGCGCCTACGGGGAACGGCAGCCCGTCCTCGAAGTCCACGTCTTCGACGGTGCACACCCCGGCGGAGACGTCTCCTCCCACGCCGACCTCGCCGAACAGGAATGCGTCGAACACGGCGCCGCCGACGGCCGGAACGCCGCCGCCCCCCGCTGGGTCCAGGGCTGCGTCGACGCCGTTCTCCGCCGCTGAGCCGCCGTCGCCCTCATCCGCTCCCTAGGGGTGGCGCCCCGCCAGGACACAGAACTCGTTGCCCTCCGGGTCGGCCAGCACCACCCAGCTGTCGCCCTCGCCCTGGCCGACGTCGACGCGCCGGGCGCCCAGCCCCAGCAGCCGGTCGACCTCTTCCCCCTGTTCCCGGTCGGTCGGGTTGACGTCGATGTGCAGCCGGTTCTTGACGACCTTGCCCTCCGGCACCCGCGCGAACGTCAACGTCGGCGGCACCGGCCCGCGCCGCTCCCCGCCCTCGGGGGCCTCGGGCGGGCCGATGGCCACGAACCCGTCCTCCTCGCCCTGCACCTCGTAGCCCAGGACCTCGCACCAGAAACGGGCGAGCCCCGCCGGATCGGCGCAGTCGAACGCGAGCTCGGTGAACTTACTGGCCATGTCGGCATCTCCCTCTGTGGTACCGGTGTTCCCGCCCCCACCCTGCCGAAGAAGGGCACGGCCACGCCATTCATTTGCCGCCCGTCGCCCCCGGTACGTTCTCCACCGTGGCCTCGACGAGAACCCGGGGCCCGCACCGATGACCGACGGAGCCCACCCGAGAGATCGCGCCGCCGCCCTCCGAGGCCCGCGAGCACGAGTCGTGGATCTCCCTGGACGGCGGTTCCGACGGGCTCGACGGGTGGGCCGGGTCGCCGTCGGTCGTCCCCCGTGGTCGGCCGACGGCGCCCCCGCCCGTTCCCCGCCTCAGGCCGGGGCAGGTTCCACCCTGCGGCCCAGGAAGTCCCGGATGTGGTCGACCACGGTGTCCAGGTGGCTTTCGAGCAGGAAGTGGCCGCCTCCCTGCACCAGGTGGATCTCGGCGTCCGGCAGGTCCCGCGCGAAGGCGCGCGCGCCGTCGGGGCCGAAGATGAGGTCTTCGGCCCCCCAGACGGCCAGCAGCGGGACGCCGCTCTTGCGGAAGTACTCGTGCACCCGCGGGTACAGCGGCCGGTTGGTGGCGTAGTCGCGGACGAGCGCGAGCTGGGCGAGGTCGTTGCCGGGGCGGTTGACGTCGCGGTGGTCGAACGTCCAGGTGTCGGGGTCGACCAGTTCGGGGCGGTCCACCCCGTGCAGGTACTGCCAGCGGATGGCGTCCAGGTCCAGGGCGGTGCGCGCCGCCGCTTCCGTCCCGGGCCCGGGGTCCTGGGCGTAGGCCCACACCGGTGCCCAGAACTCCGGGACGAAGCCGTCCTCGTAGGCGTTGCCGTTCTGGGTGATCACGGCGGTGATCGCCGCCGGGTCGCGCAGGGCGAGCCGCCATCCGATGGGTGCGCCGTAGTCCTGCACGTAGATGGCGTAGCGGTCGACGCCGAGCTGGGTCAGGAGCTCCTCGGTGATGTCGGTGAGCGCGTCGAAGGTGTACGTGAACGTGTCGGCGGGCGGGGTGTCGGAGTGGCCGAAGCCGAGGTGGTCGGGGGCGATGACGCGGAACCGGTCGGCGAGCCGCGGGATGAGGTGGCGGAACATGCGCGAGCCGGTGGGGAAGCCGTGCAGGAGCACCAGTGTCGGCGCGTCCTGTGGGCCCGCCTCCCGGTAGAAGACGCGGTGCCCCCGCACGGTGGCGTATCGGTGGTGGACCTCGACCATGGTCAACCCTCTCAATCGATTTCAACGGTTACTCGTGCCACCAGTGGACCTGATCAGGGCTAACCTGTCAAATGATCTAAGAGGGTTATAGGATTGGCCGGGCCACCGCCGGCCGCCGCGTCGGGTGGGCCGACCGTTGACGCCCGGCCGGACTTCACCGCCGGCCGCACCCCGACCCGGGCCGGGGCGGGGCGCCGCCGGTCAACGCGGGCGGCCGTAGGTGAGGCGGCGCAGGGCCACCTCCGCCGGGCCGCGCAGGCCGCGGCGCCGCATGAAGTCAGCGGCCACCGCGCTGGACGCCCACACCGCCACCGCGATGCCCGCGCCCACCGGCGGCGACACCGCCAGGTGCAGCGTGTAGGAGGCGAACAGCACCGTCCACACCACCGACTGCGCCAGGTAGAACGTCATCGACCGCTGTCCCAGCGCCGCCAGCGCGGTGACCGCCGGCCCCCGCCGGTCGGCCGCCCGCACGGCGACCAGGGCGATGAGCGCCGCGTACCCGAGCCCGCCCGCGTAACCGGTGAGCTGGTGCGCGCCGACCGACAGCAGCGCCTGCACACCCGTGGGGTCCGTCCACACCCCCGCCTTGGCCAGGGCCGTGGGCAGGCCGCCCAGCGCGGCCAGCGGGATCCCGGCGAGCGCGGCCGTCCGCAGCAGCCCGAGGTGGCGCTGCGGCTCCTCCAGCACCCGGTGCCGGGCGGCGAGCACGCCCACCGCGAAGGGCACCACGGTGTTCGCGAACATGATCACCGCCATGAACGGGAAGACGGTGAGGCGGTGGACCAGCTCGTTCAGCACCCCCGGGTCCACGGGCGGGAGGTAGCTCGCCCCGGAGGTGAACCGGGAGTACCCCTCCAGCGCGCTCATGACCACCGGCAGCGGCAGCCACAGCACCGCCAGCGCCGCCAGGGAGCGGTCCCGCCAGTGCAGCACCCCGGCGAAGACCAGCGCGATCAGCCCGTAGACGGCCAGGATGTCGCCGAGGAAGAGCAGCGCCGCGTGCACGACGCCGAACAGGACCAGCCACCGCCCGCGGCGGCGCACCAGGGAGCGGATCCGGGGCCAGGGCAGGCCCCGGGCGGTGCGGCGCGCGTAGATCTGCGCCAGGCCGTAGCCGAACAGCGCGGCGAACATCGGGTACCCGCGGAAGTCGACGAACATGACCGTCGCCGCCGTGACGACCTGGTCGGCCAGGGTGTCGCGGGCGCTGTTCTCTCCGCTCACGAACAGGCTGAAGATGTGCACGTGCGCCAGCGCGATGACCAGGAGCATCACGCCCCGGGCCAGGTCCGGGGCCAGCAGGCGGCGCGCGGCCGGAACGGGCCCCGCCCGCTCGCCCGCGCCGGGGGCGGCGGTGTGGACGGGTGCTTCGGCCATGGCGGTCTCCTGGAGGGTCGGGCGCCGACCGGCGCCGAGGGTGTAGAGACGATGTACGCACCCGGATCCGCTTGCGGGTATCCGTGGTTCGCACACCTGGTGCGTACACTATAAACACATATCGACCGCACCCGAAAACCCCGGTAATACAAAGGATTCTCGCGAAAAGAGCACTAGTGCACTGCAAGTGCGCTAGTGCTCCTGGCGCCATCGGCCGCCGAGCAGCACCGGGACGCCGCCGACGGTGCACTAGTACACTCCTCCCGAGGTCCGGAAACTCTTCCGGAGGACCCGACCGAGGAACCGAGGAGCCGCCATGACCGAGCCCCCGCAGCGAGCCCTCTCGCCCTACGAACGGGTCGTCGCCGACATCCGCGCGCGCATCGCCTCCGGTTCGCTCGCCCCCGGCGACCGGGTCCCCTCCACCCGGGACATCACCCGCGAGTGGGGCGTGGCCATGGCCACCGCCACCAAGGCGCTCGCCGAACTGCGCCGCCAGGGGCTGGTGGAGGCGGTGCGCGGCGTCGGCACCGTGGTCCGCGACATCACCGCCCCCGCTCCACCGGCGACCCCCGCCGCCTCCGACACCCCGCCCACCCCCACCCCCACCCCCGCCCCCGCCCCCCGGCCCCGGGAGCCGCGAACGCGGCGCCCCGCCACCCGCCGTCGCACCCCGGACTCCGCGCTCACCCGGGAGGCCGTCGTCGACACCGCGATCGCCGTCGCCGACGCCGAGGGCGTCCAGGCCCTGTCCATGCGCCGGGTCGCCACCGACCTGGGGGTGAGCACCATGGCGCTGTACCGCCACGTCGCGAGCAAGAAGCAACTCGTGGCGCTGATGATCGACCGCGTCTACGGGGAACTCGACCTGCCCGACCCGGCCCCCGAACCCTGGCGCGCCGCCCTGGAGCTGTACGCGTCCCGGGAGTGGGCGCTCTACCGCAACCACCCGTGGGCGGTGTCGCTGACCACCGTGGGCGGGCCGGTCTTCGCCCCGGGGGTCATGGCCACCACCGAGTGGATCATGCGGGTGCTCGTCGCCCAGGGGCGCTCCCCGGACGCCGCCCTGGAGGTCATCACCCTGCTGTCCGCCTACACCTCCGGCATGGCGCTCCAGGCCACCCAGGCCGTGGTCGAGGAGGACGAGCTCGGCGTGGGCGTCGAGGACTGGTGGAGGTCCCGGGTCCCCGAGCTCCTCGAATACGGCGCCGCCGGCGACTACCCGCTCATCTACGGCGTCTCCGGTCCGGCCCACGTCGACGGCATCTTCGACCAGGGTTTGGAACGCCTCCTGGACGGCCTGGCCCCGCTGATCGAACACGGCCGCTGACCCGCCACGGCGCCGCCGTGTCGGCCCGGGGCGCTAGCGTTCCCGCATGAGCTACTCGCTGGCGGCCTACGTGGTCGACCTCGACGTCCTGCACGGCTCCGTGGCCTCCGAGGACGACGAGCCGCGCCGCATGATCGAAGCCCGGTTCGAACGGCGGCCGGACGGCTTCTTCCACATCGGCGGCGCGGAGGCCGTCGCCGCCGACGCGGACAAGGCCGCGCCCGACCCCCACGTCCGGGAGGCCGTCGAGTCCTGCATGGAGTGGTGCCGGGCCGCCGACGAGGCCTGGCACGGCGTGGCGGGCTTCTTCAGTTGACCCCTGTGCGTCGCCCCCGGATCCCGCCGCCGCCCCCGCCCGGGCCTGCGCCCTTCCTGCTGCGCCCCTGGCGGGAGGCCGACCTGCCCCTGGTCCTGGAGGGGGCCGCCGACCCCTACACCGTCGCCGTCACCACACTCCCCGACCCCTGCGACGAGGCCGCCGCCCGCCGCTACATCGAGAACCGGGCGCTGGTGCTCTCCCGCGGCGTCGGCGTCCCCCTGGTGATCGCCGACGCCCGCACCGGGCAGGGGGTCGGCGGCCTCGCCCTGTCGCTGCGCGATGCCGCCGAGGGCCGTGCCGGCCTGGGCTACTGGGTGGCGCCCGCCCACCGCAGGCGCGGCGCCGCCGCCCACGCCCTGCGCCTGGCCGCCTCCTGGGCGCACGACGGGCTGGGGGTGCCCCGGCTGGAGCTGGCGATCGAGCCGTGGAACACCGGCTCCCTGCGGGTGGCCGAGCACGCCGGGTTCCGCCGCGAGGGCCTCATGCGCCGGTGGCAGGAGATCGCCGGCGAGCGCCGCGACCTGTACCTGTACGCCCGCCTGGCCGCCGACCCCCGCCCCGCCGCCCCCTGACGGTCAGCCCCGCCCGGCCCCCGCCAGATGGGTGCGACCCCCGCCGCCGCCCTCCGGCTCGGGACGGTGCGCACCGCAAGCGGCCCCGGACCCCCTCGCCGGGGGCCGGGGCCGCGCGGCCGGGGCTCAGGCGGCGGCGCGCAGGTCGCGCGGTGCGACCTCGGGCAGGCCGCGCCCGCAGGACTCGCACTCGGCGCGGCGGCGCACCGCGTAGGCCGCCACCGCCACGGCCAGCGCCACGCCCCACACCGCCATCGACATGAACACCGCGGTGTGCAGCATCGACGCGCTCGTCATCCCCGCCTGGTCCAGGGCGAACTGCACGATGATGCTGCGCCCCATGGCGACCAGCGCGACCGCGACCGCGGTCGCCGGGACCACCGCCAGCGCCACCGGCACCCGGCGGCCCGCCAGGCCGACCGTCCAGAACGGGAACCGCACACCCCAGCGCTGCACCAACCCCAGCATCAGCACGGCGCCGACCACGCCCGCCGAGCCCAGGCCGACCCCGATGAACAGGGTCCCCGGCTCGGCCCGCAGCTGCTCGGCGAAGCCCTCGCCCATGCCCGGGGTGACGCCGAACAGCCACGGGAACCGCAGCGCCGGATACAGCAGCGCGCTCAGGCAGGCGACCCATACGGCGGCCCGCCCCACACGCAGCGCCCGCACCCGGGTCGCCCGCTCCGTGTCCGGGGTCCAGCCGTGGGCGCGCCCGCAGTCGGGGCAGGCGCCGCGCCCGGCCCGCAGGGCCGACAGCCCCGCCACGGCCCACAGCGCCGCACCCGCGGTGAAGAAGAACAGGCCCAGGGACTCCGGCTCCACGACCTGGGACACCCACATCCCGGCCAGGCCGGGCACGAACCAGCCCGCCACCGGCATGATCATCGTGTACCCCAGGAAGGCCAGCAGGCTGCCGGTGACGAACAGCACCACCGCGGCCGCCGACAGTCCCCAGGCGGTGTAGGCCACCGCCCGGCCGCCGCGGCCCGGGCGCATCATCAGCAGGGCGGTCGCGGTGCCCGCGACCCCCAGGGCCAGGGTGATCCAGGCGGCCGCGCCGGTGCCCCAGCGCCCGTACAGGGACCCGAACCCGTCACCGTCCGGGACCCCCGGCGGCAGCAGGCCGGCGGCCCAGCCCAGGCCCAGGGCGACGGCCAGGGCCGACCAGGCCAGCACGGCCCAGGTGATCGGCGCGGGCCGCACGGCGGGTGCGGTCGGGGGAGTGGCGGGGGGTGCCGAGGTGTTCACGGCGGGCTCCTCACAGGCTGTCGGTGTCTTCTTCCTCCAGCCTGTCGGCGCGCGCCCGCCCGCACCTCACCTGGGCGGGGGAGGTGCCTCCCCCGCCCGGGGGA